>NZ_PVNE01000035.1 GCF_003001905.1 Planifilum fimeticola | reverse complement strand
AAACATCAAAAAAATGGCCTTGCTCCTCTCGAAGAGAGGAAAAGGCTTTGTGATCCGCCTAATTTACCAAATCTAATTTCCTTTATCTGTTTATTTCCCATAAACATGCAACCCCTGGCGCTTTTCTTGCGAAAAGAGCCAGGGGGTTTGTCATCAATCTCACGGGGGTTTTCAGCCCCCGCCATTTTTATTTTCAGCCTGATTGCAAACGAATTGCAAACCTTTCGTCGGCTAAAGTGTCTTGGAAAAATTTGCTCGAACCTTTTTGCCGTCTCACAAGTTGGATGATCGAGGAGATGTGGATTCATGAATGCGCTGTCGCCGTGGAGTGCGCTGGCCGATGCCAAGTTGGCGTTCCTTCCGATCGGAGCCACCGAGCAGCACGGCTACCATCTGCCCCTAAATACGGACGGAATTATCGCCGAGGCAATAGCGAATGAACTCTCCAAGCGGTTTGAGCCATCTTACTGCGTCCCCTTGTTGCCCTATTCCGCTTCCTTTGAACATGCGGGTTTTCCCGGCTGCATATCGCTCCGGATCCACACGTTGACGGCGGTGGTCACCGACATCGTCCAATCCCTGAAACGTTCCGGCATTTCTAAGATCGTTATTATCAACGGACACAGCGGCAATCACCTTTTGCGGAATATCGTTCAGGAACTGAATGCCGATGATCCGCAAACGGTATGGGGGCCGTTTCCAAACCGTCGTCACTGGGAACAGGCTTATCGGTCAGCTGGGATCACCGAGACCATCAGCCGGGACATGCATGCCGGAGAGGGAGAGACCTCCCTCATGATGTACCTGAGGCCGGAATCAGTGAAGGACGACAAACGTTCCGATTGCGATGTTGCTGACCGTCCTTTTCTGGAAACCGTCGGGATGAAACCCTATACCGAAAGCGGAACAATCGGCTTTCCCACCCGGGCAACCGCTGAAAAGGGGAGATTGCTCCTGCAGGCCCTGACGGATCAGGTTGCGGCGGCTTTGGAAGACATTGAGGAAATTAAGTAAGGCCGGGGATAATCCCGGTCTTTTATTTTTTATTGGCTAACAAAGGTCAAGTCAAAAATCTCCTCGCCATCCATCGAATCAACTTTTTTGATTTGGTCATTGACGAATCAAATAATTTTGATGTATTATCATATCAACAAAAGTTGATTTGGAGGTGAAGCCCTTGTATAATCACGATTACGTCATGATACAGATGTCCCAAATTCGCCAGGAAGAAATTCGAAAGGAATTTTAGAAGGTGAACCGTCGTGGGAAACCGAGAAAATGGGTGCAGATCCTCCAAGCCGTCTGGAATATCTACGATCAATGCTACCTCCGATATAGAAATCTGACCTGTTGTGTCGCCCCGTCTTGCTGTGGATAATTCCTTCCAAAGGAGAGGATGTATATGGTATTGAAGCCCCATGTGGCCGTCAATGTGAGGAACTTGGAGTCTTCCATTGAGTTTTATCGGTGTCTGTTTGGTAAAGAGCCGGCGAAAGTACGCCCCGGCTATGCAAAGTTCGATCTGGATGAACCGGCCCTGAACTTTACCCTGAACGAAGGTGGCGAAGTGAGCGGCGGCATCAACCATTTGGGAATCCAAGTATCCTCGACCGAGGAAGTTCTCGCCGCAAAACAGAGATTGCAGGACGCAGGATTAGCGATCTTCGACGAAATGGATACCACCTGTTGCTATGCGGTACAGGATAAAATTTGGGTAACCAGCCCCGATGGACACCGCTGGGAAGTGTTTGTGGTTAAAGGGGACGCCGAGGTTATGAGGGAAACCCCTAAAGGAGCGAGTGCTTGCTGTTCCACGGAAGAACGTTCCCAATCGACACAAACCAGCACGTGTTGCTGAAGATCATGCGGTATAATTAAACCCGGGGGGATTCCCCCGGGTTGTTGCCGTCAAGAAGGAGGGGAGTCCGATGACGTACGACCTTGAACAACTTACCCTGATCGCCCGAGCCTTCTCTGATCCGATCCGGTTGCAGATTATGGACTTGATAGCCAAAGCGGGTGCTGAAACAGCGGTCCCGTCATGTTGTACAAAGGGAATGTGCGTTTGTGATATCCAAGAAGCGTTGGATATGAAGCAATCCAAAGTGTCTTATCACCTGAAAGAATTGAAAAAAGCCGGCCTTCTTCATGAGCGGAAAGTAGGAAAGTGGCATTATTACGCCGTAAATCAAGATACCATAGAACGCTTTTGTCGGGAGTTGAATAACCGTTTTTTCTTAAATTCCCTTCATACGGAAGCGACGGTGGAATGAATGAACTGTGATTGGATCATTTGGGAAGCAGAGGAAAAAGATGTTCCCCGGATTCTTGACATCTACAACCAAGGGATTGTGGATCGGATTGCCACTTTGGAGGAGCATCCCAAAAACTTTGAAGAGATGCACCAATGGTTTTACCAAAGAACCACTCGGTGGTGCAGAGCTCAACGGTAAAGTACAGGGATGGGCTTCACTCAATCCATACTCTCATCGGTGTGCTTATGCAGGTGTGGTGGATATTTCGGTTTATATCGATCGTTCTTGGCGAGGAAAAGGGGTCGGTTCCCGCCTATTGCGGGCATTGGAGGAAAAGGCGAAGGAAAACGGCTTTTAAATCTCGGCCAAGTTTTTGTATCGGAAAATGGGCTTCCGGCAGGTAGGAGTGTTTCAAAATCAAGGAAAGCCGGATGGCCAATTCGTTGATGTGATGGTGATGGAGAAGATCTTACAGCCCAAAAAAATAAACCCGCACCCCCAATTCGGGATGCGGTTTATTTGTTAGAGCCTATGGCTTAGGGAAACCGGTAGCGTAAGGTCGTCATTCCAGGAATGGGTCTTGTTAGTTTGAGGGGGGCGATCTGTACAATCCATTTCCTTTGTTTCTTCAGTAAACTGTCGAACCCGTTCTTCGATCTCTCCCGAATCCGGCGGAACACCGCCATCGCTTTTTCTTTTCCTTTCGCTTTGGCCGGATCATCGAAGCTAATGAGGTGGTGGTCGAAGCGCTCCTTCCGACATATTCCTGTTGCATTGGGCGAAAAGCTGTTTTTGTCGGGTTATAGATACTTCGCGATTAACACAAAATGAAAAAACCGGCAGTAGCCGGTCAAAAACAGACGAGGAATTTACCGGGCCGCTTGGCGCGGGGGGCGGAACAGATGGTTCTGAATGAAATGGGACAGACCGAATTCCTCGTTGGACGGGACGATCACGTCGGCGGCATGGAGGACTTCGGGATGGGCGTTGGAGACGGCGGCGGACAATCCGACGGTTTGGAACAGGGGCAAGTCATTCAAGTGGTCTCCGATTGCCGCGGCTTGTTTGGTGGAGAGGTTCAACTGCTCGGCCACGCGCTGGAGGGCGGCTCCTTTGGAAACGCCCGGGGGGAGGATTTCATAATAGTGATCGGAGGATTGGACGAAGGTGAAGGGGAGTTTGGTCTGTTCCAACCAGCGGCGCAGTTCCTTGATTCCTTCTTCGTCGGAGACGGCGGCGATCTTCACCCAATTTTGGTTGAGCAAGGTCTCGAAGGAAGGGATCACTTCCAACTTCAGCTCTTCGTTTTGAAGCCCCTCCGAAGACAGGGGACCGATGCGGGTCGTGTAGATGTGGTGCGAGGTATAAACAAAAAAATCGATTCTTCGGCTCAGATGGGGCATATCCTTCACGATTTCCCGGACCAGGTCGTCGCTCAGATGGGCAAGCGGCATCAGTTCCCGGGTGGCGGGATTGTATACAAGGGCTCCGTTGCATAAAATGACCGGAAGGTCGATGTCCAGTTCCCGAATAAAGCGCTCGGTTTCAGTGAAATTTCGGCCGGTGGCCAGCGTGAACAACCCGCCTGCCTGGCGGTAGTGGGCAATTTCTCGCCGGATCAGAGGGGGAATCTCTTTTCGATTGTTGAGGAGCGTTCCGTCGATGTCGGAAACGAGAAAGGGATATGCCAACATGGACACGCTGATCAACCCCTTCTATAGATATTGCTCTTCCGTCCCGTGCTGCCGTTGAAGGAGAGGTAATCATTCCCCTTTCCATCCGGCTGGAACAAGGAGAAAAAAGCGGGATACATATCTGTTAATTATACTATATGAATTTGTATGCTGTACATATCTGAAAGATTTTCCGGCGGAAACAAACAAAAACCCGGGGAACGGTCAGGTCTCCGGGTTTTTGTCGCCGCCGCCGGACGGCCGGGAGCGTTGGGTGAGGAGGTCGCTCAATTGTTCCAAAAGGCTTCCGCCGCCCATCAGGGTGATGTTGCTCACCTTTTCGCATATTCTCTCCAGGTATTCCAACTCCTTCAGCCGGTACAGGGTCGGGTTCTGATCCATCAACTTGGCGGTGTTGAGCAGGCTGCGCGTGGAAGCGGTCTCCTCCCTGCGGGTGATGATGTTGGCCTGGGCCTGCTTTTCCGCCAGGAGGACCGTATTGAGGATCTCCTTGATGTCGCCGGGCAGGATGATGTCCTTGACGCCGGCGTCGAGGAACTGCACGCCGAAATCCCGGCTTTTCTCCTCCAGTTTCTGCAGCACGAAGTCGCCGATTTCCTTCTTCTTGTTGAGCAGCGCGTCCAGTTTGAGGGTGCCGACGTATTCCCTGAGCACCAGCTGGAGATGAATGTAAATCTGGTCCTCAAAGGAATTGAACTCCAACACTCGCAACGGGTCGACAACCTTGTAGTGGCAGAAGAAATTGAGGCGAAGGGTCACCTTGTCCGCGGTCATCAATTCCTGGCCGGCCACTTCCAGCTGCTGTTGGCGCAGGTCCACCCTTTGGACCTCCACGGTTTTGGGGCCCTTCCAGAAATAATATTTTCCGGGTTCCAGCTTCTTCTGAAACACGCCGTCATAGTACAGGATGCCGCACTCGTGCCGGTATACTTGAAACACATGAAAATAATCCTGCATCTCCACTCTGTCGAAGAGTGAAGGGTCGATATCCGGCTCCACCTCCGGGTTCCGCGTGTCCACGATGAGAAACCGGTGTTCGTGGAGGGCGTTCCAGAAGGCATAGGTTCCCGAGGTGTAGACGCCGGCAAATTTCCCGTCCCGGTAATGGATGGCCAATTCATGGTCCTTCACGTCGACGACCGTCAGTTCCCGCAACAATTCCTCGTCCTTCAGGAACAGCTGGATGGGTTTGCCGGGAACGGAAAAGGGCTCGTCCAGCTTCAACCGGATCACGGTTCCGAAGGGATAGAAGTAGGTTCCCGGTTTCAGATGTTTCACATAGTTTCCCCGCTTGAACAAGAGACCTCTTTCGTCATCGCAAATCCGAACCATGGTGCATCCTCTCTTCAGAAGTGTTGCTGCGCGTTTTCGGCTTTTGGTCGGAATCCTCCCGGGGCATTGGGCGGAGTCCGGCTTCAGGAACCGGCTCCCCCGCCCGCGTCCGGGCTTAAAAGCGAAGGGGGCGGAAGAATCGTTTCTTCCGCCCGGCTTCCCTTTCAGCGGCCCGGGAGGCTGAGCGGATCGGCCGCCTCCGTTCGCCGAACTGCAAGGCCGCAATCCCCGGTGTGGCATCCTGCGATGCCACCGAGGATTCCGCCAAAAGCGCAAAACGGTTAGTAAGCTTGTAAAGTCGCCGGAAAGGCGGGTGCTCTACCCACTGAGCTAATCGCGTCCAACACGCGATGTGGGATTCGAACCCACGACACCCCACATTGTCCGTTTGCATCGGGATGCTTTCTGCCGACGGGGGCAAAAAGCACCGTGGGACCGTTCCGAGATCCCGCAAACCGCGACAATGGTGAGTCATATGGTAGCAAAATCTTTCGGGCGGGTCAATGAGGTTTATTCGGGATCGACCAACGCTCCGATGTCTTTCCATCCGTAGGCGATTTCCCGCAGTGTGGCTTCCCCGATCGTGACGGGTTTTTCCGCCACCTTTTCGCCGCCGAGGGCCTCGTAGAACCGGCGGGAGGGGTTATCCGCCAACACCCAGACGAGGAGAGTGCGGAACCCGTCGGCAGCGAGCTCCTGAGCGGCCGCCCGGAAGAGGCGGCTGCCGAGCCCCTTTCTCTGGCATTTTTGCAAAAGGTAGATGGCGTACAATTCCCCGTCGTATCCATATGCCTTGGTCCGCTCGGGTCCGCCGCAGGCAAAGCCGACGATTTCACCCCCGCTGGTTTCCGCCACGAAGGTCCGGCTTTTCCCCTGCCGAAGGTCCTGTTTCCAATGGTTTTCTCTCTTTTCGACGGACAGGTTGTCCAAAACGCTGTCGGGGACGATTCCCCGGTAAGTGGTGCGCCAGCTCTCCACATGGACCCGGGCGATGCCGGAGGCGTCGGCGGGTCCGGCTTTCCTCACGAACATTTCGCTTCCTCCTTTCTGGCTGAAGAAAATCGCCGGCGAGGAAAATAGGGGTGTGAATTCTCTTTTTTCAACGACGGTTCGTTGATAGAATGAAAGGAAGGGCGGTCTCTGCGACCGGTGTCCTGCGCTGTTCGGACCGGATCCAAATGATTTGTGGTAGCGGGCGAGGAGTACCGCCTTATTCAACAATACGACAGCACGGGTGTGGTGAACCGAATGACGCTGGAAGAGCTGAGGAAAAAATACGCTGATTGTACCCGTTGTCCGTTGCATGAGCGGCGGACCCGTTTCGTTTTCGGGGAGGGAAATCCCCGCTCTCCGTTGATGTTCGTGGGGGAAGGGCCGGGGGCCGACGAGGATCGGATGGGTCGCCCCTTCGTCGGCCGTGCGGGCCAGTTGCTGAACAAGATGTTGGAGGCGGCGGAGATCCCCCGGGAGGAGATCTACATCACCAATATCGTCAAGTGCCGGCCGCCGGGGAACCGGACTCCCACGGTGGAGGAGATGGAGACGTGCATCGACATCCTCCGGGAGCAGTTTAAGGTGATTCGACCGAAGCTGATCGTCACCCTGGGTTCCGCCCCCACGCGGGCGATCCTCGATCCGAAGGCGCGGATCACCCGGATTCGGGGACAGTGGTTTGAACGCAAAGGGGTGCGGATCATGCCGACTTTCCACCCGGCTTACCTCCTGCGCAACCCGGCCAGCAAAAAGGAGGCCTGGATCGACTTCCAGGCGATCCGCGACGCCTATCGGGAGGTGCTGGCGGAGAGGGAATCGGGGGAGATCCTTACATAGGTCAGGAAATCACCTCCGACTTCGCCCTTCCGCCGTTGATCTGAGTGAAGGATGAGGCGACGGTGTCAGCGATTCTCTCCGGATCTTCCCCCTCGATGGTGTCCAGGTGGAAGATCACCTGCAGGCAGCGGGAGGTTTTCTCCGTCACGGCGGTGCGGGACGAATCCACGTAGGGGCTGCCGAAGGGCCCCGATTCGTCTCGAAGGAGCAATTTGTTTTCCATCGACACGTCCCGGCCGTTCAGCGCAGGATAACCGTCACCCGCTTTTCCGACGGTCGCGGTGACGTCCCCTTCCAGGGCGTCGGCGTCGTAGATGCCGAAAGGAAGCAGATATTTCAAGGAAAAAAAGTTGTTCACATCGACGGCGCTGTTCACTTCGTGAACGGTCTCCCCCTTCAGCACCCGGCGCAGCAGGGCTTCCGCCGACGGGCGGTAACGGGAAGGGGAGGAACCCAGCCGTCGAAACGCTTCCCGCCATTCGCGGATCGGTTGAAGCTTCCCGATCTTTTCCAGGTCGTGTTCGATCCGGAGATGCTCCAGAAACAGCCGAAACCGACCGCGGAAGGGAAGGGGGGAGTGGCTGACGGTGCATCCTTCGTACCGGATGATGATCAGTTTCAGGTTGGGCAGAAGGTTGCGGAGTTCGGAGTCAAGGATTACCATTGTTTGCTTTTTCACCTCCGGTCGGGATACCATAGAATAACAGATGGTGATTACAGGGTTGCCGGAACGGTTTCAGGTCATCCCCCGTCTGTTTTGATTCGGCGGAAAGGGGCCTTGGTCCTTTTTCGCCGGTCGGCGGACAGCGGAAAGGAGGAGAGAACATGGAACGGTTGAGGCAGATTCTGAGTCGAATTGACGGCAGGGGATACAAAGCCTACAAGGATATTCAGGGGGAATACCGATTTCCTTTTTTTACTTTATTTATAGATTACGTCCAGGGGGATCCCTTCGCATCCCCTTCCCGGATCCGGGTGCGCATGGACCAGCAGCGGGCCGGTTACGACCGGAAATGGTATGGGGATGAACATCGCCGGATCGCCCTGGAGGACTGGGTTTTGCGCCAGGCGGCCCGGGAGGTGCAGTCGCTCTCCTTCCGGGTTCAGGGAACGGGAAAGAGCGGTCTGTTTGCGGTGGACCGCCCCGGCCAGGAGATTTTGCCGCGAACGGCGGTGGTGGTGAACGAGCGGTTCGTCGAGCTGAGGCTCACCGTGGGTTTGCCGGCGCGGGGACGGACGGTTTTGGGGAACAAGGCGAAGCAGATGCTCTGTGAAGACCTTCCCCGGCTGGTCCAGCGCAGCCTGCCGGCATCCGCCCTCGACCGGGAGAAGCTGGAGGAGCGGCTCCGCCTGGCGGACAACCAGAAGGCCATTCGCGATTACCTGCGGGAGAAGGGTTGGATCGCCTTCGTCGCCAACGGATCCATCCTGCCCCGGGAAAGCGGGGTGAGCGACCGGCCCCTGAGAAGCGGACGGGTGGTTCCCTTCCAATCTCCGCCGTCGATGGAGGCGGCGATCGAGGTGCCCCACGGGGAGCCGGTCCGCGGGATGGTGATCAAGGACGGGATCACCCTGATCGTGGGCGGAGGTTACCACGGCAAGAGCACCCTGCTGAAGGCCCTGGAGCGCGGGGTGTACGACCACATCGAAGGGGACGGCCGGGAGTACGTGATCACCGACCGGAAAGCGGTCAAAGTCCGGGCGGAGGACGGCCGCAGGGTGGAGAAGGTGAACATTTCCCCCTTTATCAACAACCTGCCCTTCGGCCGCGATACGGTCCGGTTTTCCACCGATGACGCCAGCGGCAGCACCTCCCAGGCGACCAACATCATGGAGAGCCTGGAGATGGGCGCTTCCTGCCTGCTGATTGACGAAGACACCAGCGCCACCAACTTCATGATCCGGGACGGGCGCATGCAGGCCCTGGTGGCCAAGGGCAAGGAGCCGATCACCCCCTTCATCGACAAGGTGCGCCAGATGTATGAGGAACTCGGCGTCTCCAGCGTCCTGGTGCTGGGCGGTTCGGGGGATTATTTCGATGTGGCCGACTCGGTGATCATGATGGACGAATACCTGCCCCGTGACGTCACCTCGGAAGCGAAGGCGATCGCCGCGGAGAAGAGCAACGAGCGGAAGCGGGAGGGGGGCGATTCCTTCGGCGAAGTGACGCACCGGGTGGTGCTGTCCAAAGGTTTTGATCCCCGGAAGGGGAAAAAGGAAAAGGCGGATGCCAAAGGGCTTCACACGATTCAGTTCGGGACGACCACCGTCGATTTGTCCGCCCTGGAGCAGCTGGTCGATGTGAGCCAAACCCGGGCCGTCGCCGAAATGATGCGCCTGCTGGGGCGGATGGCCGACGGGCGAAAGACCTTGAAGCAGTTGGTTGACGAATTGTACGAACGGATTGAGGAAAAGGGGCTGGATGTCATTTCCCCCTATTTCGGCCAGCATCCCGGGGATTTTGCCCTTCCGCGGAAGCTGGAGCTGGCCGCCGCGGTCAACCGCCTGCGCACATTGTCCATACAGTGAGGGGAGCACGGCCGTGAAAGAAGTGACCATTTACACCGACGGCGCCTGTTCCGGCAATCCCGGTCCCGGCGGGTGGGCATCGGTCTTGATGTACGGCGGCCGGATCAAAGAGATCTCCGGCGGGGAAAGGATGACCACCAACAACCGGATGGAGCTCACCGCCGCCATCGAAGCGCTCCGCCGTCTGAAGGAACCGTGCCGGGTCCGGCTCTATACGGACAGCGCCTATCTCTTCAACTGCTTTGAGCAGCGCTGGTATGAAAAATGGGAGAAAAACGGGTGGTTGAACAGCAGGAAGGAGCCGGTGGAAAACCGGGATCTGTGGCAGGAGCTGCTCCGGCTGGTCCGGATCCACGATGTCCGCTTTCTGAAGGTGAAGGGCCACGCCGACGACAAGTGGAACAACCGGTGCGATGAACTGGCCCGGGCCGCGGTGCCCCAAAGCGGGGACGGCTGAGGAATCGGAAGATCGGGAGGAGGTGGCAGGATGCGTCCGGAGGAGATCAAGGCCCGCTTGATCGAAGAAGCGAAGCGGCTGAACATCGACAAGATCGGTTTTGCCTCCGCCGATCCGTTTCTCGAGCTGAAGGAACGGCTGATCGAGCACCGGCGGAAGGGATATGAGTCGGGTTTCGAGGAACCGGACCTGGAGAAGCGGACCCATCCGGACAAGACCCTGCCCGAGGCGAAGAGCATCATCGCCGTTGCGCTCGCCTATCCCTCCCGGCTGCCGAACCCCCCCAAGTCGAAACCCGGCGCATACCGCGGCATCTTTTGCCGGGCCTCCTGGGGGAAGGATTATCACCACGTGCTGCGGGAGCGGTTGGAGGCCTTGAAGGAGTGCCTGCTTGCCATGGTTCCGACCGCCTCCGCGGAGATCCTGGTGGATACCGGGCCGTTGTCCGACCGGGCCGTCGCGGAACGGGCGGGCATCGGCTGGGTCGGAAAGAACACCGCGCTCATCACCGAGGAGTTCGGCTCCTGGGTGTATCTCGGAGAAATGATCACCGATGTTTACCTTCCCCCGGACACCCCGGTGACGGAGGGCTGCGGCGATTGCACCGCCTGCCTGGATGCCTGTCCCACCGGCGCTCTCGTTCAGCCCGGTCAACTGAATGCCCAGGCGTGTCTGGCCTATTTGACCCAGACCAAGCAGATGGTGCCGGAGCCCTACCGGGAAAAGATCGGCAACCGGCTGTACGGTTGCGACACCTGCCAGGTGGTCTGTCCGAAGAACCGAAAGGTGAACTTCACCCATCAGCGGGAATTCCGGCCGGATCCGGAAAAGGTGAAACCCCTGCTGAAGCCGATCCTCGGCTTGAGCAACCGGCAGTTTCGCCGGGAATTCGGGGAGATGGCCGGTTCCTGGCGGGGGAAAGGGCCGATTCAGCGGAACGCGATCATCGCTCTGGCCCATTTCCGCGACCGTTCGGCGGTCCCCCTCCTTTCCCGTCTGCTCCGCGAGGATCCCCGGCCGGCGATCCGCGGGACGTCGGCCTGGGCATTGGGCAAAATCGGAGGACAAGAGGCGCTGGATGCGCTCTGCTCGGCGGACCGGGAGGAGACGGAAGCCGACGTGCGGCGGGAGATTGAGCAGGCCCTCGCCCGCCTTCGGAGGGAGGAAGGATCCCCCGGTTCCTCTCCGAAGCGTTGAGACCCGCCATCCGCGGCACATTTTTTGAAAAGGGTTAAAGGAGGTCCTTCACATGATCCCGGAACCGCGCGTCATCGCCTGGAGCGAGATGGAGAGCCCCATCGGACCGCTCACGCTGGCGATGACCAACCAGGGGATTTGCTACATCGATTTCGGAGCGGGAGAGAGGACGCAGATCGAGTTGAAGGTCTGGACCCATCGCCGGTTTCGCTCCGCTCGTCTGGAACGAAAGGATCGGGAATTGGAGGTAGCGGCGGAACAATTGATGGAATATTTTGATGGAGAGCGGCGCCGTTTCGATCTTCCCGTCGACCTGCACGGAACTCCCTTTCAGGTGCGCGTCTGGCGGGAGCTCCAATCCATCCCCTACGGAGAGGTGCGCTCCTACAAGGAGTTGGCCCGGGCCATCGGGGCCCCCAAAGCCGTGCGCGCCGTCGGCGGGGCCAACAACAAAAATCCCGTGCCGATCCTGGTTCCCTGTCACCGCGTGATCGGCTCCAACGGCTCCCTCGTCGGTTACGGAGGCGGGTTGTCCATCAAGGAATATCTGTTGAAGCTGGAGGGGGTTCCTTTGCCGCAGAAACCGCTAAAGCGATGATCGGTGTCGTTGCCACTCGCTCCAGTACATTTTGGGCAACTCCTTTGGAGCGTCTCCGGGGACCGGGCAGATCAATTCCAGGCGGTGCCCGTCGGGATCGCTGAAATAAACGGAGGCGTTCCTCTGGTCGGGGCGGACGACGGGTTCGATCGGCTCGAATTTCCCATCCTTTTCCGGTTGGATGCCCCGCTTCTTCAGCCAGTCGATCGCCCCGGGCATGTCCTCAAAATCCACACGAAAGGCGAGATGTTTGGCGAAGACATGATTCCCGCGGGGCTTTTCCCACAGTCCCAACCAGCTTTTTTCCGGTTCAATCCACATGAAGGCGATGCCTTCCGTTTTCCACGCCAGCGTCAGCCCCAGTTTTTCGTAGAAGGCAATCGATCGATCCAGCTGTTCCACTTGAAAGTGCACTTCATACAAGCCTTTGATCACGGTTTCTCTCTCCCTTGGATGTTTTTCTTGAAACAATAAAGTATATTACCATATCAAAAAGTTTCTAAACCATCCCTTTCATCCTTGAAAAGAGCTTCTTTTCTTGCGACCCATCGAACCCTATGCAATAAGGGACTCCGCCCGGCGGCTGTGCCTGCCGCTGCGGAGTCCCTTTGGATATGGATTCTCTGATTTTTGGGCTACTTCAACGCCCTTGCGGCGGCCTTCACCAGGCTCACCGTTTGATCGACGATCGCTTTGCGGTGGCGTTGAAAGGCCGGATCGATGTAAGCCAGGCGGTCTTCAGGGTAGAACTCCAACGCCGCCACATGCAGATGCCCGCCCGGGATGTCAACGGCTCCCAGGCCGAGGCGGACGCGGTTGGAACGGTACTGGCTCTCGTTGGAGAGGTAGTCTCCGCCGCTGCCGGCTCGGGCTTTCGAGCCGGGGGTCGGCCCCCTTTCATGGAAGGCGCATTCGACAAAATCGGGGGGCTGCCACTCACCCACCCGGTTGTTCCGGAAAACGGGCCACGGTCCTGTTCCCGCCTCCACCATCGCGTCTACGGGCAACGTCGTCTCGATAAACTCGGGCAGGGGGTCGGGCATCGGCCAGCGGGATACGGTGGGAATCACGCCGGATCGGGACTCCAGGTTGTTGTCGGTGCCCGCGTGCCAGCGCCCGGCGTAGCCCTCGATCGCCATCTGCCGTTTGCGGCCCTGGCTGATGGTCATCATCAAATCGATGCGCTTCGGCCCCGGTTTCAAGAAGGGAGCGAACGCATCCTCGACGATGCCGTCTTCAAAATCCCGCCATCGAACCGGAAAAATCACCGCCTGGATGACAGCGGGTCCGACCTCCGTGTCTACGCGCAATCCGTGAAGCTGCAGGGCGGCGGCGCCGGAGGGGTTGCTGCGCCGGAACTCCTGTTCAAGCCGGTAGGGATCGAAGCCGCTGACGAGAATTCGCTTGACATTCCTCCCCTCGGGGAAGTCGACGGAGGAAATGCCGCGGGAGGCGTACTCCAGTTGTTTCAACAGCCCCCGCTTGTCGGACGCCTTGATCGGAAAGTCGGGTGCCCATCGGCGCAAGGCCCGCGTCATGTGCAGCCGTGCCCAGTAGAGCGGCCGGTCGTCATAGGGGTCGAGATCGCCCAGATCGAGACGTCTCCCCTGAGCGCGGTCCACGGCGGTCCGCCACAGCAGGGCGGCGTGCTTCTTCACCGCCTTTTTCGCATCCGCTGCGCTGCGCGCGGAGCATAAATCCCGTTCAAACGCCGTGACGAACCGGTCAAACCGGCTGTCTTCGAGAATTTGTTGCGGTATGGGCGCACCGTCAGCAATTCGCCGTTCTTCAGCCGTCACGGGAAGGGCGGAGTCGAAACAGGAACCCCCTGACGTTTCCTCGATGGAAATTGCCGATGACCGGTTCGAGACATCGCTTTCTGCCATCTTCCCATCTCCTTTTTCCGCCGGCGGACCCGGGAAGGAATTTGAAAAACATTCCGATTTGACCGCGCATTTTCATTGTAGGAAAACGGAAAATCCCTTTCAACGATTTCTATGACTCCGTGGAAGAGGGAGGTCGAAGGCGGCACCTTGCTTCCGCCTGAGGCTCTTGAAAAAATCCGGTCAAAACCGCCTTCTTTCGGTCTATTTTTTCTCATCGTCTCATAGTGATAGAAAAAAAGAGACGAAGGGGTTAGGGAACATGAGGGAGCGTCCTTGGTACAAGCCGCTGGTCGCTTGGTTCGAGTCCCAGAACCGCTTCTGGCTGGAAGGGGAAGAGGAGAGGCTGTTTCGCCTGGTGACCGACTCCGAGGCGGAATGGGTGAAGGCGGAGACGGAACGGATGCAGCGGGCCCGTAAGCAGGTGAGAGACCGGGAAATCAGGCCCGTCAAGGGGGACTGCCGCATCCGGGTAGCGCGGCGGGAGCGGATGGAAGAGGAGGAGGTCCTCCTCTGGATTCGTTCCGACCGGCGATTGACGGTGGAGCAGAAGGATACGATCTTCGAAGAGGAAGAGATCGCCTGGTTCCGGGTCCTCATACAGTTTGTGGGGGACGGCTGGAAGATCGCCCACTGCACCCCGGAGGCGGAACCCGTGGAGTGGGTCCGGCCGCCCCGGGCGAGCCTGTCCGAACCCGAAACGCCCCCCGTCTTCACCTCTTCAGGATATGACCGCCGGCGTTCGGTTCAATACGCCAACCTTTGGTGGAACGGATACAATCCCAAGTATCGCCGGTTTGACGTGGACTGCACCAATTACGTTTCCCAATGCATCCATGCCGGGGGCATCCCGATGGATCCTTCTCCGATGCGGGACCGCGGATGGTGGTACCGGACCGACCTGTGGAGCTACAGCTGGGCCGTGGCACACAGCTTTCATTGGTACCTGACGAAAGGCGGTGGTCCGATGCGGGCGGTCCAGGTGAGCCGTCCTCAGGAGCTCTATCCCGGCGACATTATCTGCTATGATTGGGACGGAGACGGTAGATGGGACCACAACACCATCGTTACGGCCAAGGATCCGTTGGGCATGCCCCTGGTCAACGCCCACACGGTCAACTGCCGCCATCGCTATTGGGATTATCGCGATTCCTACGCCTGGACCCCCAATACCCGGTACCGCTTCTACCGGATCGAGGGATAGGGAGAGAAGGGTCACCGGTGCTCTATTGGTTGGAGAGAAGCCGGATTTGCAACCGGGGATTTTTTGTTATAATTGGAAATGAGGCGTCGTCGCCGCCGCTCAGACAGGTTTCTCGGAGGGGATGGTCATCCGTCATCGCGATGGGTGCGATCGCGGTTTATTGGCTTGTTCCCCGAGGCCGGTTTTTTATTTGCGACGGCTTTAAACACCGGCCCGGCGCTTCGGGGAAAAGAAAAATGGCCCGAACAGGGTGATCTGCGGGCCGAATCCGAGGTGGACGTTTGATGGCCATCCCTATCGGAACCTGCGGCAGAAACGGCGTTGGCGTCGACAGAGGCGGCAGAAAACGCGGTTGCGACGGCGGAACCGGCGGGACCGGCAGAGGCGGCAAAGGCGGCAGAAACGACGGCCGAAAGCATAGTTGACGTTCGGGTTGCCCAAAACAGAACCTCCCTTCCCTTCAAATCGAGTTTTTATCCAACAGCAGTGTATGTGCCGTCTCTGGATTTCGGAAGGGTGGTTGCTATATTCATAGAAAATATGCTCCTGTTCCTTGCTTCGATGCGGTTCCCCCGGTCAGTTCGAAGCGATAAAAGAGCGTGGTGTCGGCGACTTTCGGAGTTGGGAGAGGTGGAGAATGCCCTTTCACATCGTGCTGGTTGAACCCGAAATACCGCAAAATACCGGCAACATCGCCCGGACCTGCGCCGCCACGGGCGCAATCCTCCACCTGGTGAAACCCCTGGGCTTTTCCCTGGAGGACCGCTATCTCAAGCGGGCCGGTCTGGACTATTGGGAAAAGGTCCGGCTTCACACCCACGATTCCTTTGAGGAATTGGCGGCATCGTTTCCCGTGGGGCGTTTTTTTTGTGCCACCACGAAGGCAGACAAATCCTACACGGACTTCCAATTTCGGGACGGGGATTTCTTGGTCTTCGGCAAGGAGACGGCGGGGCTTCCTTCCCGTCTCCTGGAGCGTTATCGGGACACCTGCATGCGCATTCCGATGCTTCCCGAAAACCGTTCCCTCAACCTGTCCAACGCGGTGGCCATCGTTCTCTACGAAGCGCTGCGCCAGAACGGGTTTCCCGACCTGGCATAAAATCCATCAAAGAAGTAGTTCCAAAGTGATATAATCGATAGGGGGATGTCTCGACGAATCCCCCTCCAATGTTTTACGATCCAAAAATGTGTTACGGAAAGCGAGGAGGACGTGGGCCGATGATCCGAGCCTGTTTGTTCGACCTGGACGGTACGTTGTTGCCCTTGGATACGGATCGGTTTGTCGAGGTCTATTTGCGGGAGCTGGCTCCCTACGTGGCCCACGTGGTTCCGCCGGAGCGGTTGATTCCGTCCATCTGGCGGGCGACCAAGGCGATGATCGAAGACGAGGACCCCGAGAAAACCAACGAAGAGGTTTTTCAGCACCACTTTTTGTCCTCGACCGGTCTGGAAAAGGAGTCGATCTGGCCGCTGTTTGAACGGTTTTACAGGGAGCGCTTTCCCAGGCTGAAAAAGCACGCTCAACCCACCGATCTGGCCAGGGAGGTGGTGCAGGCGGCGTTGGACCGGGGATGCCGCGTGGTGGTCGCCACCAATCCGGTGTTCCCGCGGGTGGCCATTCGGGAACGGATGCGTTGGGCGGGGGTGGATGATCTGCCCTTCGAATGGGTGACCTATCACGAGGAGACCCGCTATTGCAAACCCCGGATCGAATATTACCGGGACATCGTCGACCGGATTGGCCTGAAACCCGAAGAGTGCGTGATGATCGGCAACGATATGCAGGAAGACATGGTGGCCTCCACGCTGGGGCTGAGCACTTATTTGGTGACGGACTTTCGGATCGACCGTGGGCAACCCACCTATTCCGTGGATCAGCAGGGAAGCCTGGCCGATCTGCTCCGCTCGATCCGGAACGGAGAGGGCGTGTTTTCCCAAACTCCCGTCCGGTCGGCATGAGGTTTGCGATCCGGAGGGTTGGGCGAAAAAAAACGAGCCTCGACGGGGCTCGTTTTTTTTAATCGTTTATTTTTTAACGGGACTCAGGCTCGATTTTCCGACATGTTGTTTTCGGTTCCGGAAATCCCCGGTGTCGGTTGGTATTTGGGGAGTTCCGCCTGTTCCTTGAGGTACCGGTACAGACAATACAGACCGACCAGGATGACCAAACCCGGGAAACAGAGCTCCAGGAGGGTCAAGGATGACCAGCACCTTTCTTCCTTTTGTCTTTATTGTAACCCTTTGGCACCCGATGTGTGTAAAGCGGATGTTAAGATCTTCTTGATCTTCTGTAATTTTCCCTCCTCCCGATTCGGATGTTGCATGATTCCGTTCGTGGTGACTTGTGCGGTTCGGCTTTGGAAATGATATTTTTATTGTCTCCTTGAACTTATTTTGACCTTCCTGCGCATAATTATTCAGGACGCTGATCCCCGTTTTCGGCGTGTTGGCCCGTTCCGCCGGGCAGGGACACCCGCCGGTTTTCGCTCCGGGGGGAAGGGAGAAGGCGGTCATCAAGAAACATCGTCCACCTGCACGCATAAATATATACTATCTTCGGTCAAAAACTTTCTGTTAGCCTCCGAGAGGGAGCGGCTTTTTTTCATTGGACGTGCATAGGTTCGGACGAAATTTCATATGTAGGTAAGAACCGCCGATGCCAAAGGGAGCGAAGCTTAAGCGGAGGGGGAAGCTTCGATGGACATCCTCAAAAAGATCGCCGAGCAACGGGAGAAAGAGGAGCGTTTGGCGTGGGAAGGAACCTTTTCGGAATATTTGGATATCGTTCGCAAGCGGCCGCAGGTGGCACAGACGGCACATTCGCGGGTATACAACATGATCATCAGTCACGGTGTGGAAGTGGATGAACAGGGGAACAAGCGGTACCCCTTTTTTAGCAGGGAGCTTTTTGGCCTGGACCGGGCGATCGAACGCCTGGTGGAGGAGTATTTTCATTCCGCTGCTCGTCGTCTGGACGTACGCAAGCGGATCTTGTTGTTGATGGGGCCGGTCAGCGGAGGGAAATCGACGATTGTCACCCTTCTCAAGAAGGGATTGGAGCAGTATTCCCGGACGGAGGAGGGGGCGGTATACGCCATCAAGGGCTGTCCGATGCACGAGGAGCCCCTCCACCTGATCCCGCCGGAGCTCCGGGAGGAAGCGGAGCGGGAACTGGGGGTCCGGATCGAGGGCAACCTCTGTCCCTCCTGTCGGTTGCGCCTCAAGGAAGAGTACGGCGGACGAGTGGAAGATGTGCGGGTGGAGCGGGTGCTGCTTTCGGAGGATGACCGGGTCGGGATCGGCACCTTCAGCCCTTCCGATCCCAAATCCCAGGATATCTCCGAGCTGACGGGCAGCATCGATTTCTCCACCATCACCGAGTACGGATCGGAGTCGGATCCCCGGGCCTATCGGTTTGACGGGGAACTCAACAAGGCCAACCGCGGACTGATGGAATTTCAGGAAATGCTCAAGTGCGACGAAAAATTTTTGTGGAACCTGCTTTCTCTGACCCAGGAGGGGAATTTCAAGGCGGGGCGGTTTGCGCTCATCTCCGCCGACGAACTGATCGTCGCCCATACGAACGAGGCGGAATACAAGGCGTTTATCAGCAACAAGAAAAATGAGGCGCTCCAGTCCAGGATCATCGTCATGCCGATTCCCTACAACCTCCGGGTCTCCGAGGAAGTTCGCATCTATGAAAAGCTGATCCGTCAGAGCGATCTGAAGCATGTGCACATCGCCCCCCACGCCTTGTATGCCGCGGCGGTGTTCACCATCTTGACGCGCCTGAAGGAATCGAAAAAGCAGGGGATGGATCTGGTCAAAAAGATGCGCCTGTATGACGGCGAAGCGGTGGAGGGGTACAAGGAATCGGATGTGGAGGAGCTGCAAAACGAGTTTCTGGATGAGGGGATGACGGGGGTTGACCCCCGGTATGTGATCAACCGCATCTCCAGCGCGCTGATCCGCAGCGATACCGACTGCATCAACGCCCTGGACATTTTGCGCTCCCTGAAGGACGGCCTCAACCAGCATCCGTCCATCACCCGGGAGCAGCGGGAAAAGTATCTCAACTTCATCTCCATCGCCCGCAAGGAGTACGATGAACTGGCGAAAAAGGAAGTGCAGAAGGCCTTCGTCTACTCCTATGAGGAGTCGGCCAAGACCCTGCTTGACAATTACCTCGACAACGTGGAGGCCTATTGCAACTGGACCAAGATCCGCGATCCGATCACGGGCGAGGAATTGGATCCGGACGAGAAGCTGATGCGCTCCATCGAGGAGCAGATCGGCATTTCCGAGAACGCCAAAAAGGCTTTTCGCGAGGAAATTCTCATTCGCATTTCCGCCTATGCCCGCAAGGGGAAAAAGTTCGACTACAACAGCCACGAACGGCTGAGGGAAGCCATCCAGAAAAAATTGTTCGCCGATCTGAAGGATGTGGTGAAGATCACCACGTCCACCAAAACGCCGGATGAGAACCAGTTGAAGAAAATCAACGAGGTGACGGCGCGCCTCATCGATGAAAACGGATACTGCCCGATCTGCGCCAATGAGCTTCTTCGGTATGTGGGCAGTCTGCTCAACCGGTGAAGGGGCGCGCCCGGGCAATGCGCGTTTTTCACCGCCTTCCGGCGGAATGGGCCGCAAGAGCGATCCGCCGGCAGGCGGATTGGTACGGGGGGTGATCGGAAGTGGAAGGCCCGCTCTTCATCGTGTCCCAGGAGGATTGGTCCCTGCACCGAAAGGGTTACCAGGACCAGATGCGCCACAACGAGAAGGTGAAGGAGGCGATCCGGAAGAATCTTCCGGATCTGATCAGCGAGGAAAGCATCATCATGTCGGACGGCAAGCAAGTGGTGAAAATCCCCATCCGTTCGATGGAGGAATACCGCTTCCGCTACAATTACAACAAAAGCAAACAGGTGAGCCAGGGGACGGGGAACAGCAAGGTGGGAGACGTGATCGCCCGGGAGCCGGCTCCCGGAAAGGGGCCGGGAAAAGGAACCGGGGCGGGGGATCAGCCGGGGACGGATTATTACGAGGCGGAGATCTCCCTGGAGGAATTGGAGGAGATCCTGTTTTCCGAGATGTCCCTTCCCCGGATGGCCCCCAAGCAACAGGACGAGATTCAAACCCCGGACATCCGGTTCAACGATGTGCGCAAAAAGGGGCTGATGGGCAACATCGACAAAAAGCGGACCATCCTGGAAGCCATCAAGCGGAACGCCCTCAAGGGGCGACCCGGCATCGGCCGGATCTCCGACGAGGACCTGCGCTTCAAGACCTGGGAAGAGGTGGTCCGTCCCCACTCCAACGCGGTCGTCATCGCCATGATGGATACCTCGGGTTCCATGGGGGTTTTCGAGAAATATGTCGCCCGGAGCTTTTTCTTCTGGATGGTCCGCTTCCTCCGCACCAAGTACAACCAGGTGGATATCCGGTTTATCGCCCACCACACCGAAGCGAAGGAAGTGACCGAGGAACAGTTCTTCAAAAGGGGGGAAAGCGGGGGAACCATGTGTTCCTCCGCCTACCGCCTGGCGCTCGCGATGATCGACCGCCGCTATCCGCCCCATCGGTACAACATCTATCCCTTCCATTTCTCCGACGGCGACAACCTCGCCTCGGACAACGAGCGCTGCGTCCGACTCGTCCAGGAACTGATCAAGCGATCCAACCTCTTCGGCTACACCGAAGTGAACCAGTACGGCCGCCATTCCACCCTGATGAGCGCCTACCGCCACATCCGGGATCCCAAGTTTCGCTACTACGTCATCCGGGAGAAGGGACAGGTGTACGACGCCCTGAAGCACTTCTTCTCGAATCGGGACGAGGAAGCGCCGGCGGGGTGATTTAATCGATGAGATCGAGATATTTTGGCAAATGTGCGGTGAAGGTGACTGAAACCGAAACAACTTTTTTGAATCGGGCAGATATTCTGCCCGGCTTTTTTGTGTTGTTTTGTTTCTGGTATGGATCATTGAATCTGCTCAGAATGGAAAAGAGGGATGTATTCAAAAGTTGGCGTCGAAAAAATGACAACTGCTGGTTTACAAAATGATGACATGATACTAATATGTAAACAGGAGGGTGAATTCGATGGATATTGGACCGCGTATTAAACTGGCCCGGGCGAAAGCGGGATTGTCGGTCCGCGAGCTTGCGGAGCGAGTGGGCGTTTCCGCAACTGCCATCTCCAAGTTTGAACGGGGCGAAGCGTCCCCTCGTCAAAGCACGCTTTTGCGATTGGCAAAAGCCTTGTCTGTGGGTGTCGAATATTTTTTTCGGGAAGTGAAAGTGGAAACGCTGAATCCGGCATACCGGAAGCACTCTAAGCTGGGGAAACGTTTGCAGGAAGCGATCGAAGCCACGATTGTCGAGGCAGTGGAGCGCCATCTTTTGGTGGAAGAGCTATTTCCGAAGGGGTTCTTTCCAGAATCCAAACTGCCTAGTTTTCCGATAACATCGGTGGATGAAGCGGAGCGGGCAGCAGATGAGCTCCGAAGGCAGTGGAAGTTGGGGTCGGATCCCATCGAAGATTTGTGTGGCCGGCTTGAAAACCGGGGGATCAAGGTGATTGCCATTGACGCTCCCAAAGGTTTTGACGGTTTTTCATGCTGGGTAAACGGTCAAATCCCTGTCATCGCATACAACGTGAATGCGCCTGGAGATCGGCAGCGATTCAACTTGGCTCACGAACTGGGACACCTCGTCCTCGATGCCGACCCTCCGGTGGACGTGGAAAAGGCGGCCCATCGTTTTGCCGGTGCCTTTTTGGTACCGGCCGAGGCTGTCCACGTGGAACTCGGCAGAAAGAGATCCGATCTTAGTTTGGATGAGCTGCTTTTGCTCAAGAACGAATACGGTGTCAGCATTCAAGCTTGGATTTGGCGAGCGTTCGATCTGGAGATCATCGACCGAGACACGTATAACACGCTGTTTCGACGCCTCAGTCAGCGGGGGTGGCGAACTGAAGAACCTGGAAGCGTTTCCCTCGAAAAACCGCGCAGATTGCGCTTGTTGATCCACCAAGCACTTGCAGAACGTTTGATTACACCGTCTTACGCTGCCACGCTGCTACACGGAGGTTTACGAACTGTTAAACCCAAGCCAAAGGAGTTCCCGCAACCAAAGGATGATTTGGTGCGGGAGTACATGGAAAACCGAGAGTTGACCGCTTTTGAAGATGTCGATTTGGAGGATTTCCATGAATATGAAGATCGTCAGGGGACAAGTTTGGAAAGTCAATCTTGATCCAACGCGTGGGGCGGAAATGAAAAAGCTCCGCCCCTGCGTTGTTGTCAGTGCGGACAGTATCGGGAAATTGCCCTTGAAGGTGATCGTTCCCATCACTGAGTGGAAAGAGATTTATGCTTCGTATCCCTGGATAGTGAAATTGGAGCCAAATGTGCAGAATGGGTTGGACAAGCTTTCTGCAGCGGATGCTTTTCAAGTGAAGAGCTTGTCAACCGAGCGGTTTGTCAAGCAGTTGGGAGTTCTGGCTGAGGAAGAGATAGACGACATCGTTTCAGCCATAGGCATTGTGATTCAAATTCCGATTTGAAGAATGGGAGTAGTTGTTGATGATTTTTGTAAATAATATTTTGGGAAATTTAAAAAGAGTGCCGACCATTGGTCGGCACACAGGATGTTGACAAAGTATCAGGAGGGAGCGATTTTTCGTCGGGTGACTCGCCATCGTGTGGAGTCGAGACGAAACATCGCTCCCGGATCCCAAGCCAAAACATTCGTCAGCCGTCTCAGTGTTCAGTTCATTTCGTACGACATTGGTGATCTTGAGTTGCATTCAATTGACATTCCATTGTGAGCATGTGTTAAACGAGGAGAAGGGAGCCTTGTCTGTTGGCTTTGCTTTTAGGGTTATCAATTGTTTCCCCGGCTTGTTCAAGCAGCACTTCTTTGAGGAGTTCCAACGCGCTCTCCTCTTCAGGATCGTTGGTGCCCAATTCGCCCCGAAAGGCTTTGTTGAGGATGGATTGGGTGAGAGTCATTATATCATCTTCTCTATCTAAAATGGTTTGGAAATCATATTCATAGCTTAGTAAAGCATCTAAGTGATCTGCAATTACTTTTTGTTCTTTAAATGGAGGTAAAGGACACGGATATGTTTCCAAAAAATTCTTTGGTACTCTTTGCTGACCAACGGCACCTGTCATTGCAGCCTTAGCTCGTTTTCGGAAAGAGTCTGAACGAACCAAATGATAGATGTATTTTGGATGAATTAGGGGATGGCATCTGATAACGTGAAATTCTGTCGTTCCAAATCCAAATTGGTTAAACAGTCCTTTTGCCAAAGCAACTTTTCCGTTTTCCATGCAAGGTGTTATTTTGGCGAAAAGTATATCGTTCTCTTCAAAATAGGTATAGCCATTTTTAACTTCATCAAATCGCCTTTGCTGGATGTTTGAGATTATCCCCTTAAATCCATCAATAGCCGCCATAGGAACAAAACTACATTGATGATCTTGGGGTAATTCCATATTTTTAGGTTTTCCTGGATTAATCGTTGTTATATCTCCCAATCTAACCCACTTCCACCCCTTCGGCAATTCATACGGCGGGTCAATGGGAGGGAGTTCGTTTTTTTGTTTTCGTCTCCTTTTTGTTCCCTCGAGTTTCTCCTTCTCCGCTTTGATCCGCTCCAACAGTTGGTCGGCGGGTTCGATGTCGGGGTGTTGTTCGCGCCATTTTTTTGTCAGTTCACCGCGGAACGCCTTGGCGAGGATGGCGGCCCGGCGGGTTTCAAAGGTCTCCTTTGCCTCTTCAATCAATTCCTTGGCTTCGTTGATTTTCCCCAGAAGAGACTCCACCCGGTCGACGATTCGTTTTTGTTCGGGAAGAGGGGGGAGGGGGAAAGGTGTATTAAGGAAGTCGCTATTTCTTACCGAAGGAGAATTATGACCCTTGGCTCTTAAATTAAGATATGTTGTCATTACATCACTTTTTGAGTAGTAATATAAATACTTGTTACAATGGGCCTTGCTGGGTCCACAAACATAAAAAGCAGTTGAGGCAACAGCATCTTTAAGATCAGAACCGATGTATGCAATATTTTTTAGATACGGTCTAACAAGAGATATTATTACATCTCCTTCATGAACAGCTCTTTTTGCCCGACTTGGAGCATTTTTAACGAATAGAGTCTTTGGGGAACTTACTTTTTGATTTTTATTGTCTATTGATTCGACATCAATATAAGTAAAAAAGTCGGTCCCTAATTTCGTTGGGTCCCTTGTTTCCATCTCTGGCAACAAAGCCCCCAACCTTACCCAAACCCAATTATCCGGCACCTGATAGGGCTGCTCCTCTTCCGGCACCAGGGCCTCCTCCAACAGTTCCGCCAGCGTTTTCTTCTTCCTTTTACGGCTCATCGTTTACCCTCCTCGGCGGCTTTCAGTTCGGCAACGACTTCGTTCAACAGGGAAACGGCCCGTTCCAGTTTGCCGATGGCTTCTTCGGCGGAATCGATCGGGTCGGGCAGATTTTCGTAGGCGGACAGGGATTCATCCGCCATCAGGCCGAGGTCGAGGCTGTCTCCCTTGGCCCGGATTTCCTCGCGGGTGTAGCAGGACCAGCGGGGATCGTCCACTTGGTGCCGGTCTTTGGCAGTGTAGGCTTTGATGAAGCCTTCGAAGTGTTCTTCGGTGAGCGGGTTGCGCTTGCCGAAGCTGGGCATGTTGGTACGCATATCGTAGAACCAGACTTCCTTCGTGTTCCCTTTGTCCTCGACGCCCCGGGTGAAAAAGAGGACGTTTGTCTTCACGCCCTGGGCGTAGAAGATCCCCGTGGGCAGGCGGAGGATGGTGTGCAGATTGCACTTGTCCATCAGGTCGACACGAACTTTGCGCCCGTCGCCGTCTTGGAAAAGAACGTTGTCCGGCATGACGACGGCCGCCCGGGCCTTGCCGTTGGGTTTAAGAGCCCGGTAGATGTGCTGCAGGAAATTGAGCTGTTTGTTGGTGGTGGGGAAGGTGAGGTCGTCCCGGGTGGGCCGTTCCCCGCCCTTTTTGGTGCCGAAGGGGGGATTGGTCAGGATTACGTCCATATTCATCATTTTTTTGCCCAAGTTGGAAAGGGTGTCCCCCAGGAGAATTTCCCCTTGCAGGCCGTGGAGCATCGCATTCATAAGGGCCAGTCGGTGAGTGTCTTGCACAAGTTCGCAGCCGGTAAAGGCTTCTTCAATTTGAAAGCGGCTTTGTTCCGGGCTCAAACCGTAGTAATCATTGGTTTTGGCACGAACATGGCGGTCGGCGGCGATCATGAAGCCGAAGGTGCCTGCCGCCGGGTCGTTGCACCTCTCACCGGGCTGTGGATCGATCAGTCGGACCATCACGTTGATCAGGGGGCGGGGCGTGAAATACTGTCCCGCCCCGGATTTTTTTTCGCTGGCGTTTTTCTCCAACAGTCCTTCATACAGGTTGCCGAGCCCTTCTTCGCGGGCGCTGTACCAATCCAGCGCGTCGATGGAGCGGATGATTTTCTCCAGGTTTTTCGGCTCGTCGATGTTGGTGGAGGCGTTGGCGTAGATCTGGTTGACCAGTTTGTTTCCTTTGGTACCCAGATCGACCAGCAGCTTTCGGTAGTGGTTTTTCAGCTCGATTCCCTGCAGTTTGACCAAGTAATCCCAACGGTATTCCGGAGGGAGTTGGGCTTCGTCTTCCATGCCTTTTTCTTTCAGCATTTTGAGGAAAAGGATATAGGTGAGCTCGGTTACGTACTGATGGTAGGTAATGCCGTCGTCCCTGAGCACATTGCACAAGTTCCACAGTTTTTGTACGATTTCCTGGTTGTTCATGCCTGCTCTTTCTCCTTTTCGTTTGTATAGAGCCAATGGTTGATGCGATTGAGCACGTCCTGGATTTGGCCTTCAAAAATGTGGTTTAAACGCCGGTAGCCCCCGTCTCGCTTGAAAGGCTGCACTTCGAAGGCTTTCCGGGCGTCGGGGTCGAGAACCGCTTCCTGAAGGAGATGGCGCTCGATTTTTTCCAGCCATTTGCGCTGGACAGGCGTCCAGTTTTTCATTCGATAAATCCGTTCCATTGCCCTTTTTACCCGTTCTTCACGACTAATCAGGGCGTCGCCGAGGGCCTGTTGCCGGATAAAGGCAATGATGTCCGCGGCGATGTCCTGATTGGTCATCTCCCGCCAAGCAGATCGCAGACCGGATTCCGTGAATCCCCGGCGGTCCAGTTCGAATTTCAGTTCTTTGAGAGCCTGTCGGGTAAGTTCCGACGGGCGTTCGCAAACGATGCGCAAAGCGGCGATGCGGTTCATGTTCTCCCGGATGAAACGGCCGAATTCTTCCAAGTAGTCTTCCGGTTTTTTCGCTTTGCCGTATCCCCGGGTGTATCCTAAAAACTCGTCCGGATGCTCTGATATCCATTTTCTGGACGGTTGGTAGTGATTTTCGTCCAGGAAAAGGAAGAGGGATTGCTGTCCTGCCAATTCTTTTTTCAGATCTGCCGAAGGTGTTTGGCGCAGCCAATGGATGTATTCCGTTACGGTTTTTCCGCCGGACAACATCCGGAATTGCTCCATTTCCTCCTGATTCATGCGTCGCCGTTTGCGCTGCAGTTTGCCCAGGATCTGTTCGAGAGCCCTCTGTTGTTCTTCTTTTCCTTCCAGGCTCAACAACTCTCGGGCCAGTTGGGTGAAGGAGATGTTGGGATTTGCGATAACAGGCTTCATGGTGCTCACCGGTTCCAGCGCTTCGTACAAACTGACCGCGTCGAAGATGCGGAAATGGGTCTTGCCGATCTCGGGGCAGGGGTGGGTGGCCCTCCCCAGCATTTGTTCATACAGGATTCGCGAGCGAACCCGGCGCAGGAAAACCAGGTTGCAGATGCGGGGAACATCGATACCGGTGGTCAACAGGTCGACCGTCACCGCAATGTTGGGATACCGTTCATTTTTATACAGGCGGATGGCACCGAGGGGATCGTGGATCGATCCGGTGATTTTCATCACCGCCTGGTCATCAATCGGTCCGTGGACTTTCTCCAATTCCTCCTTGAGAATGTTGACGACCATGTCGGCGTGATCGTCCGATACGGCAAAAATCAAAGTTTTTTCTTCACCCATGGGGTCGATGTGGTTGGCCAGTTCTCCCAGGATCACTCGATTGAAGGATTCCGTGACCACTTTCCGGTTGAACTGGTCCACTTCAAGGTGGACTTCATCTTCCATCTCGGCGATTTCGATTTTGCCGGTTTTCGGCTCATAAATTTGGACTTTATCACCTTTGTTCCAACGAATTCCTTCTTCTTTGAGACGCGTATGGAATTGAATGGGAAGTTCGTGGTCCACAAGATGTCCGTCGATGACGGCTTCCCGGTAGGAGTAATTGAAAATCGGTTTGCCGAAGATTTCCGTGGTGTGTAGTGCCGGTGTGGCGGTTAGCCCGATTTTCACCGCATCAAAATGCTCGAGCACGGCCCGATATTTGCTGATGTAATCCCGTTGATCCCGGAACTGGTATTCCGTTTCGCTCATTTCCCGGTCCAGTGTGTAGCCCCGATGGGCTTCATCGACAATGATGCAATCATACTGGCCGGCGGTAGGAATGGGATCCTTTTCTTCGCCAAAAAAGATGCGCTTGATCATGCTCTGAACTGTGGCGATATGCACTTTTGTGTGCGGAGTGGGGTGTTTTTCATCCAATCCGAGGAGTTCATAGATTTCCGTAAAGGTATGAATCCCCTCCAGCCGCGTTTCCTTGAAGGCGTGTTCCGCCTGTTCGCCCAAAGCCCGACGGTCTACCAGGAACAGAATGCGTCTGAATCGCCCTGTTTTGATCAGGCGGTAAATAAGACCGATTGCGGTTCGGGTTTTTCCGGTCCCTGTGGCCATCGATACAAGCAGGCGGTCTTTTCCCTTTGCCAATCCTTCCTCGACGGCCCGAATCGCCCTTTTCTGGTAATCCCGGAGATCGAGGTAATCCATTGGCTCTGCGCGCAACTTTTCCTCCGCCGCTTTTTCCTCTGTCTTCAATTTGTCAATCAAATCCTGCGGGCTGAACCAAAACCGGAGAGGTTTCGGATGATTGGTGGGTTGGCGAAGATCGTGAAACCAGATCCCCGATTTTTCTTTCCATTGTTGGATATAGGGACGGCCGTTGGTGGCAAAGACAAAAGGCACCCGGTATTTTCCCCATTGGCCGACCCATTCTTCATCTGCTTTTTTTACCAGGTTTTCAGCATATTTCGCCGCTTGCCTGACATGGGAAACCACGTCTTTGCCTTGACGTTTTGCTTCCACCAAGGCGACCAATTGAAGGCCGACAAAGAGAGCGTAGTCGGCAACACCGCCTTTAACCGGCCATTCAGCGATTGCAAGATTTCTCCCTTTTTCGGGACGGGCGCCCAGTGAAAAGCGGAGTCTTTGGCTGTCCGCCTCCCAGCCGGCCCGTTCCAGTTGTTGATCAATCAATTTGCGGGTTTCTTCTTCAGTTAGTTCCATCTGGGCCGCTGCTTTCATGGACCGAGCCCGGCGCATATGCAATTCTTTCTGGGATTCGGTTTGCTTTCGCAGCCGCTCCAATTCATCTTGAAGTTGATTCAGTTGGGATTGATAGGCTTTTTCCAGTTCCTTCTTGATTTTTTCAACCGTTTTTGCGTCGAAAGAAGGAGGTTGTACGAAAGGTGCAGGTTTAAAGTCCCAATCACCGTAGGTTTGCATAAACCATACGCCCAACCGATAGGCCAAGGATAGAAGCGTGGCAGCATCCTTTTTGGAGTCGTAGCCTTCGTGGGTTGCTTTGTTTCCTTTTTTTCGGAGGGCGTGAAATATCGACAATAGTTCATCGGATAAGATATCATGCCGTTTCATCAATTGCAAACGGGCAAATTGCGTTCCGTCTTCGGGTTCCGGTAATTTTTCGAAGGCGAGTATGTATTCGGCCGTTTTTTCTGCAAACAGCCGAAGTTTAAACAAAGTGGTATTGGCATCATGGTGCAGATTTCGTTCAGCGGCTTCTCCCAAATTGGCCAAAAGGGGCCATCGATCCGCAAGGAAAGAGAAGTTACTCTTCCATGCCAATCTCCTCACCCTTTCCTCGGAGTGGGATCGGATATCGGTAATTTTGATTATACTATTAAGTATAACGGAAAGGTGGGAAGAATGAGATTATGATTACAAGCTATTTCAAAAACATGATCTGCCAATGTAAAATGGAAGTATGAGTACGAGACATGAGCTGACAGACGAACAATGGGCTGTGATTGAGCCCCTGCTCCCCAAACCGAAACCAGGCCCCGGGCGTCCGCCCGCCG
>NZ_PVNE01000034.1 GCF_003001905.1 Planifilum fimeticola | reverse complement strand
AAACATCAAAAAAATGGCCTTGCTCCTCTCGAAGAGAGGAAAAGGCTTTGTGATCCGCCTAATTTACCAAATCTAATTTCCTTTATCTGTTTATTTCCCATAAACATGCAACCCCTGGCGCTTTTCTTGCGAAAAGAGCCAGGGGGTTTGTCATCAATCTCAGGGATGACGTAGATGTCATCCCTAATTTCATTGCTGCGGTTTTCACTGCGGCCTGGACAGGTTCTTTTGAATCGATCCCTAACAAGTTGGCTGTCACAACCCTTTCATCCTGGAAAAGGGATAAAGAATAGCCCTCACGTTGCCTTTGACCGCTTCTTCAGATATAGGCCCAAAGGACCGGCTGTCTTCGCTTTCCGGCGGATTGTCCCCCAACACAAACAGCATCCCCGGCGGAACCCGTTGCGCCGGGAAATCGGGGATGGAGATGCCGGCCAGCGGTCCTTCCGGCCAGGGTTGTCCGTTGACCCTGAGCCGTCCTTGGACTGCTTCGATTCGGTCCCCCGGCAGCCCAACAATTCGCTTGATAAACAGCGTCTCCTCTCCGTCCGTCTGGAACAGAACGAGTTCTCCCCGTTTCCAATCTTCATGGCCGTTTTGCACCAGCAGGACGTCACCGGGCTGAATCGTGGGGCTCATGCTTGTTCCCACGGCAGGATACCAGTCGTAATTTCGGAGAGCTATCAACGCAATTAATACCACAGCTGACCATAGTCCCAGTAGAAAAGTTCCCCTAAATTTTCTCATTTCCATGCGCTTTCCCCTTGAATCCGTTTGAGAGGAAAGATAAATTTTAACTGGAAACACGTAAATATCTTACCCTTTTACTTCCTGGGATACAAGTATAGAAGTGCTGGAGGAAGACCATGAATTCTTTTTATCAAGAGATACCAAACCCATGGTTTACCATGTGGAGGCACCCCCGCGAAACGGTGCGGATGTATTTGCAGGCCGGCTCCGGCAAATGGCTCTGGATCTTGGCCATTCTCGCGGGAATCAAATTGTTCTTGGACAATGCGGATGCCCAGAACGTGGGCGACCAGATCGCTTTTGGAAACATCATTCTTTTATCCCTGGTGTTTGGGCCGCTCGTCGGGATCTTTTACTGGTATTTATTCAGTGGTCTTTTCACACTCACCGGGCAGATCCTGGGACTCCCGGGCCGGTGGAGCGACATGCGCAGAGCAGTCGGCCTTTCCTTCGTTCCCTTGGCCTCTTTGATGCCGTTTTGGGTGATCAAGTTGGTTTTGTTCGGCTCGGAAGTCTTTACCCCCTGGACGCCGGTTTTGGATTCGAGTCTTTGGTTGCTCTTGTTGATTGTGCTGTTTTATCTGGTTGATCTGGTCATCGGCGGATGGTATCTGGTCACCCTTTCCAGGAGTGTGGCGGAAGTCTACGAGTGTTCCGCCTGGTTGGCCTTCGCCCTCATCCTTTTAAGCAGTGTGGTCTTTTCCGTAGTGCTCAGTTTTGTGCTGCTGTTCTTCGTGTAAATGAAAACTTTTATTGATAAAGGAAGATTTACTGTGACAGGTTGGCAGGAAACCCTCAAGCTGATGGGCGCTGTCTGGCTTTCTCCGCGCAGAGCGGTCCGTCGGATTCTGGACGCGGGGTTGCCGTGGTTCTATTTGCTTCCCCTTGTGCTGGTGTACGGAATCAGCTTTACGATGGATCAGATTTCCTTCCGCAATTTGGCTGATTTTTTCCTTCTTCGGGATTTACTGCTCTTTTCCCTTTTGATTGGTGTTGGAGTGGGTCCACTGTTCTGGATGATCTACAGCGCCTTGTTCTACGGACTCGGACGTCTTTTTCGCGGTACGGGTCGCTGGCTGGATGTGCAATTGGGCGTGGCCGCAGCCATGGTGCCGGGCGTGGCCAAGCTGATTCTCTGGCTGATGCAGCTGGCCGTTTTCCGGGAGGAAGCCTGGTCGGAACTGACTCCCCGGATCGATTATAGTTTTTTTCTCCTGCTGGCGTATTTCTTTTTCATCCTTCTCGATGCGGTCTTGATCGTCTGGACCATTGTGATTGTCGCCGGTGCGTTGTCCGAGGCCCATGAATTCTCCCTTTGGAAGGGCTTCTTGCTGGTGCTGATCGGGATTCCGCTTATCTGGGTTCTGTTCAAATACGGATTGAATATCGTCCTCATGCCGATATAAGCAGGAGCGGGATTTTCGATGAAGAAAAGATTTTTTGGGGAAGAGAAACGTCGGTATCAAAGTGTTGGAACATGGGTCCGCAAGGGCTCCGCGACGATGGAGTATATCATCATCATCGCCGTGGGAGCGCTCTTCGCCGGTTTGCTGTACCTGGCCATGTCGGATGGGGAAGGCCTGATCCAATCGGCCATGGAGAAAAGGGTTCAGGAAATCATCCAAGGCCAGCTGCCCGAGGAAGAGGTTCCACCCGGAAACAATTCGGGAATCAGTGGCTCTTCCGGCATCGGTAACGCACCGGAGATTGGCGATCCCGGAACAATCGGTGGAAATCCGGAGATTGGCGCTTCTCCTGATGCCGGCATTTCGCCGGAGCTGGAAGGGCCCTCCGCTGGATCCGGCACGACTCCGGCGGATGGGAACCCGAAAGCAGACGGGACATCCCCTTCCACCACCGGGGGTGGATCAGGGAGTGCAGACGGAAATGCTTCCGCATCTCCATCCCCGACGGAGTCCGAGGAAGAGAGCGGGTTTTCTAGCTGGTGGAACAAAGCGAAAAACTATGTGACCTCCGGACAAATCCTGAAAGATGCCGCCCATGTCGGAAAAGAGACGCTGGATTTTCTCGTATTGGATGATGTATCCGGATGTTTTACCGGGAAGGACACGGACGGCAACGAATTGGCCGGATGGGAGCGCGGCCTCAGCTGTGTCTCCCTGGTTCCCGTGGCCAAATGGGCCAAATTCGGAAAGTATGCCGACGAGGCTATCGCCTTTGCCGGCAAATTGGATGACAAATTGGCAAGTACCCGCCTCGGCGAGGGCTTGCAAACGGCGAAGAGGAAACTGACGGATCGATTTAGCAAAGGGAAAGAGACAGCGTGTGGGTGTCCCGATAATGTAGGCAATAAAGTTCAAAAAGGCAAGCGTTCCATCGAAAAAATAGTAGAAGTGCATAGTTATGAACGAGCAAGGAATATGGCCTTAGATATGTTAGGAGATTTGGGGCCGACGGCAAGACCTGTCTATGGGAGGCTATTTCAATCAAAAGGTAAAATTATTGGTAGGCAATCCGCTGATAAAAAGAAATCGTGGCGTTTGGACTGGGATCCGGAAAAAGGACCTCATATTAATGTTGAGGATTATAGCAGAGGAAGAGCGAAGTCAGGAAAAGGTGTAAAAGTGGCAATAAAATTCCCGGGTGACTATGAATATTATATGTCTTTATTGCGAAGGCTAAATAAATAAGCAGATGTAGTTTAAGAAGGGAGAATGAAGATGACTCTTTTTGATGAATGTATCGAGGCATTGAAAAGCGAAGGCGAGGTTATTGTTTTGTCTGAGGAAGAAACAAATGAAGTTATAAATGAATTTGAAAAAAGTGTTCCTTCAGATCCACTTGTTGCTAAAGTTGATTTCACACAAATATCAAGGAAAAAAGAAATTGAAGATGATGAGGACATCTTAGAGGAGTTATATAAAAATAATGTCAATGTAAATGAACCGGTTTATGTTTTCTGGAATGACGCGGATTTACCAGCAATTCAAACCTTTATAAAAAATGTTATCAATGTCATAGAGGATGTTATATCTGTAAGTTTTGATACTTACATTTTTTGTCCCAAAGAAAGGTACTTTGTGGAGTATTATCATGAGGGTGAAACCTTTTTGGGGTTCTACTAAGCAGGTATACGATTTCCGATAGTGCAAACTACCTGGGAGTGATGATGCGTTCAGTTTTGTGCCAATGATCCCTGAGAAATTGCGCCCAAAGGTTATAGCGTAGATGTATACCCATCGATTTGCACGGCAGCCAAAGTCAAAGTTTGCCGACGAAGCTTCTCATCCGGAATGAAATTATGAGGATGAAACCTAACATCCTTGATGGTTAATAAAACTGCTTTCAATTCCTGGAGAATAAAGGGGTGAAGTAGACGTCACCCCTTCTTAATTTTGAAGATCCCACAGTTAATGCTTCCACTGCGGCTGGACTTTTTGACTGGATTCGGGGAAACAGGTTACCTGTGGGTGCAAAGATTTATTTACTACCCGTGGGAAAAGGGTATCGAACTGCTGACGGGGTATATCCGGAAAAAAATCGTAAAAGCATGTCCCGTGCCGAAATATCGGAAAGCAACTGGGAATCTAGGTTTAGATTATGTCGTGAAAGTACGTACGGAATTGAGTAAAAAGTGAACAATCAGTTGTTGTTCTTGAGGCAGATGGAGTACAGGCGGATACAAGGAAGTAATAAAGGAGTGGTAAAAAGTGGTGGAAAACGAAATCCCAGTGCAACAAACAGTCAAACATATACCCATGCTAAAGCGAGGGATAAATGATGGGATGGATACTTCGAATTGAAGATCTCCAGAAAAGTATCAAAAATCCTACATGGGAGGAGGTGTAAAAAGCCTGGATGGGAAAAATGTAACGGCTGTGTATCTTGAGTCGAAAGATGGATTTTTGATGGCGGGCGGAGGAAGTGATAAAGGGCAGAGCACGGTACATTGTAGGTATTTCAATCAAGGCGGCAACGTGATTGAGGAGGATTCCGCGATCTTGATAAATGAAGATGGAAATGAAGACTTACAAGACTTAGTAGATGAGGATGAGGATTTCATACACATGAACATAAATCAAGTTGGTACAGATGTGTTTGTTGGTCATCTTGTTGAATTTCCGCAAGTCGTTAGTGCTTTCCGTCACTTTTACGAAACGGGAAGACTCTCCGAGGATTTATCCTGGGAATAAATGAGTCCTCTTGGATAAACAGATCTTTAGCAGAAAATCAGACGTCTCACCGGGTAGATAGATTATGGAGGATGATAACTTGGCCCGAAAAGATTATTATCATCAGCCCGATGCGCCGAAACCCAATTCCCTGGTTCCCGCCGTATCCGCGGTCGTGACCGATTCCGATGGAAGGATTCTCTTGCACAAGCGGAGCGATAATTTTCTGTGGTCCCTCCCGGGGGGAGCGATGGAACTGGGCGAATCCGTCGAACAGGCGGTGATCCGCGAAGTGAAGGAAGAGACGGGCTTCGATGTGGAGGTCCTTCGATGCACCGGCATTTACTCCGATCCGGGGCATGTCATCGCCTTCTCCGACGGGGAGGTGCGCCAGCAGTTTTCCATCTGCTTTGCCTGCCGGATCGTCGGCGGCGAGCTGTCGGTCAGCTCGGAGTCGGTTCAGGTCCGTTTTTTCACAAGGGAGGAATTGGAGCGACTCGACCTGCATCCGGCGCAGCGAATCCGGATTCAGGACTTTTTTGCCCATCGGGAAAGAGCTTTTATCCGATAGCTCTGCTTTCTTAACTCACGGAGTGAATTTTGTATAGTCCCCATAGGAGGTTGGGCGCATGGGCCTGCGTGTCATCACATCCAACACGATGACCCTCGACGGCCGGATTGCCGCCTCGCCGTCTGTGCCTTCCTGGCAGGACGAGCGATGGCGCCCGATTCTGGAGGCTGGTTTTCAGCTCATCGACTTTGCGGATCTCCACGGCGCGTCGGTGATCCTGGAGGGGAGCAACTCCTTTGTGGCCCGGGGTGCCGGGGGGATCGACGTTATCCCTTCAGCGCCGGAGGGCGAGCTCTATGAAGATTACCTTCCCACCCAGGTGATTAGTCGCTTCAAGCGTTGGATGGCCGTCGTCGACAGCCGCGGGCGGGTGGCCTGGCAACATACCCACCAGGACGACACCCACGTTCTGGCCCTCGTCAGCCGCAGGACGTCCGCCGGGTACCTGGCTTTCTTGCGTGAGCGGGAAGTGCCGTACCTTGTCGTGGGAGAGGACCGGGTGGACCTGGACCTCGCCCTGCGCAGGCTTTGTGAGACGTTCGACACCAAACTTATCGTCAGTACCGCCGGCGGGATCCTCAACGGGGCGCTCTTGCGGGCCGGGTTGGTGGGCGAGGTGGACCTCCAGGTGCTGCCCATCGTTCTGGGCAATGGGGAGGCGCCGTCCGTATTTGAAGGGTACAACCCCGACTTTGCGGTCCCGCCCTATCGGCTGTCGCTCCTGGAACGGCAGGCCAGGGCCGATGGTTCGCTCCTCCTGCGGTTTGCCGCCGGAAGGGCGCCGATAGGCACACATGAGTGAGCGGAGAAAACCCAAGCTGGGGAAGAGGGTGGTCAAAATTGCTGGGGAGAGTTCGATGAGAATCCACAAAATTGATTGGTTATCAAAAGAATCTCTGGAAGCGGAAGTGACGGTGACGGATGGAATCCTAAAGGTAATATGTTTTGCTCATCCATTGACCTATCCAGATGGCAGCCGGTTAAGGGAACCGATTGATTGCTATGGAACAACAAATATCGTAAGAGCCGATGACAATGAATACAAAGTCGAAAAACTGACGGAATACTTTTCTTACTGTATAATGGGCAGGCTCATCGATCAAAACAACGGAATCGTAAGGGTGGGCGGTCTATGATTTGAACTCGAGCGAGGGATGCTGCCGGGTGATATAAAAGAAGGTGAGTATCTTTCATTTTGTTGTCAGAGGTTGGATTTAGGATGAAAAGGGAACTGGAAGGATGGATCTCTTAGCTGGATAATTTCTTCACAAGCTTGGGGCGGCGACCCCTTAGAGGGCGCCGCCCCATTCTCGTCGAGCTTGAATCCTACCAACACGCTTCCCTACCGAGATCATAGTTAATAGAGCGCACTTCCTTTATCAAAGCGAAATCCCCAGCTTGTCGGCCAGCTCCTTCAGCCGTTGGAATCGGTGTTGGCGTATGTGGTCAATGACAGTGTCGTCTTCCCGACAGTAGGCGGCCACCCGCTTCAACAGGTCGGCGGCTTCCTCCCGACGGTTTGAGAGGGTGAGCAGGATGGCGATATCCTTTCCCGCATACACGGACAGTCTCCCCATCCGATAAGCCTCCAACATCTCCTCCAGCAGAGGGGGCAATCCGGACAGCCGCTCAAAGAAGGGAATCACCTGCTCCTGCAGATCCCGCGCGATTTCCCGTCTCAAGGCCGCGAGCTCCGTCCCGGGGGTCAACTCGTACCAGTGATCGCCCCTAACCCGCTCTCGCCACAGGGACTGGTATTCCTTGGGGAAATCGGAGACGGTTTGGCCCGTCAACCGGGCCCATTGGGGGACATAGATTCCCATGTTGAGGGTGAACTGCAGAAAATCCCGGGTGTTATATTTGCTGGATTGCACCTGAAAGGTCCAGCCCACATCTGCTAAGGGACGGTAAAAATGGTGATTTCGTTTTTTGAATCCGCGCTCTTTCAACGTCGGATGAATGGTGTTTCGGATCAGCAGCTTCAGCCGTTCTCGCAGTTCCACAGGATTTCTCCTCTCTGAAAGGGGCGGATCTCACTCACCCTGTTGATGTCCGCTCCAGGGGAGACAGAATACGAAGAAACTGGTTTTCAAATCCGATGACAAAGTCGAGTTCAGGATGAGCGGCTCTTCGGGGGGACGCCCATCGGCCCCGTTTGATTCCACGAGACGAAATCCTTTGGGAGACAAATAGGCATCGCCTTTTGGATATCATACTTTGATTTTTGCGATCGAAACCGCCAAAGAGAACTCCGAAAAAGAAGAAGGGGGTGAACCTCCTTGAAGGCAGTTGGCACTTTGATTGGCTTTCCGTTGTGCCGGTCGAAAATACAGAGCACATGAACCGGGGAGGCGTTTTCCGTCATAGATTCTTTATTGCTTCGGGAATGGGGGTGTCGCCGGAGGTGAGGTCAAAGCCCCGGTGAAAGGTGCGCTCCTCATCCAGGACCGCCAGGATGGTGCGGGCCACATCCTCCCGGGGCACGCTTCCCCGGCTCAGGTTTTCGGCGGCGGAAATGCGCCCGGTTCCCGGTTCATTGAGAAGCCTTCCGGGTCGAAGGATCGTGTATGTCAGTCCGCTCTGTACCAGCATCCGGTCGGCGTAATGCTTCGCCACATAATAATGTTTGATCCTCTCGTTCCAGTTTTCCCTCCGGTGCGCCTGGAGAGCGCTGACCATCACGTACCGTTGGATCCCCACGCTTTTTGCGGCCTCTATGCTTTTGACGGCCCCGTCCAGATCCACCAGGAGTGTCTTGTCCGCCCCGGTGTGTCCTCCGGAACCCGCCGTAAACACGATGGCGTCACAGCCGTTGGCGGCCGCCGCGATCTCCTCCATCCGTCCCTCCAAATCCGCAACCACCGCCTCCACCCCGGATTGCCGGAAGCTTTCCGCCTGGGATTCCCGGCGCACCATGGCCCTCACGGTGTAGCGGTCGCTTTGTTGGAGCAGATGAACCAGCTTTTGTCCGATCTGGCCATGGGCTCCGATCACGAAAACCTTCATTGTGATGCTCCTTTCCGGATAAATTTCCCACCCCAATTTTATTATTTCAGAAGCGGGGAGCCGAAGCAAAAAAACCGCTCCCCACGAGAAATCGCCGCGGAAAAAAGGATTTCCGCCGATTTTGTCGGAAAAGATTAAACATACACGAAAAATTGCGGAGGGTGAAAGCGATGGATTCGGACGTCATCGTGGTGGGAGCCGGGCTGGCCGGATTGGTGGCCGCCGCAGAGATTGCCGATGCGGGGAAAAAGGTGCTCCTGCTGGATCAGGAACCGGAGGCGTCGCTGGGTGGACAAGCCTGGTGGTCCTTCGGCGGGCTGTTTTTGGTGGATTCTCCCGAACAGCGGCGGCTGGGGATCAAGGATTCCCGGGAGTTGGCCTGGCAGGACTGGATGGGCACCGCGGGCTTTGACCGGGAGAAGGACGAGGATTATTGGGCGATCAAATGGGCGGAGGCATATGTGGACTTTGCGGCGGGGGAAAAGCGCGCGTGGCTTGTGGAGCACGGGATCCGCTTTTTCCCGGTCGTCGCCTGGGCGGAGCGGGGAGGGTACCTCGCCGACGGCCACGGCAACTCCGTGCCCCGGTTTCACATCGTCTGGGGGACCGGTCCGGCCCTGGTCACCGCCTTTGAGCGGCGGGTCCGGGCCGCCATGGAAAAGGGCTTGGTCGATTACCGCCCGCGCCACCGGGTGGATGAACTGGTGACCCAGAGCGGCGCCGTCACCGGTGTGAAAGGATCCATCCTCGTTCCGAGCGACGCCAAGCGCGGGGAAGCGAGCTCCCGGGAAGTGGTCGGGGAGTTTGAATTCCATGCCCAGGCCGTCCTGGTCTCCAGCGGCGGCATCGGCGGCAACTTTGATCTCGTTCGCAAGCATTGGCCGTCCTGGCTGGGACAGCCGCCCAAAAACATGCTCTCCGGGGTGCCGGCCCATGTGGACGGCCGAATGTTGGCCATCGCCGAGCGGGCGGGGGGCCGCATCGTCAACCGGGACCGCATGTGGCATTACACGGAGGGCATCAAAAACTGGGACCCGATCTGGCCGGAACACGGCATCCGCATCCTGCCCGGCCCGTCCTCCATCTGGCTGGACGCCACGGGCAAGCGGCTTCCCGTCCCGTATCTGCCGGGCTTCGACACGCTGGGAACCCTGAAGGCCATCTTAAAGACGGGGTATGATTATTCCTGGTTCATCCTGACGAAGAAAATCGTCGAGAAGGAATTCGCCCTGTCCGGCTCCGAGCAAAATCCCGACCTGACGGAGAAAAACCTGAAGGAGGTGATCCGGCAGCGGGTGTTGCCGGGTCCGACGGATCCGGTCCAGGCGTTCTTGGATCACGGGGAAGACTTCGTCATCGCCGACACCCTGCCGGAATTGGTGGAAGGCATGAACCGGCTGACGGGGGAAGACCTGCTGGATCCGGAGGAAATCGAACGGCAGATCCGGGCGAGGGACCGGGAGATCGACAATTCCTTCACCAAGGATCTGCAGATCGCCGCCATCCGCGTCGCGCGGAATTATATCGGCGATCGGCTGACGCGGGTGGCCAAGCCGCACAAATTGCTCGATCCGAAAAACGGCCCCCTCATCGCGGTGCGCCTGCACATCCTCACCCGGAAAACCCTGGGTGGACTGCAGACGGACTTGTCCGGCCGGGTGCTGGACTCCTCGGGCAATCCGGTGCCGGGTTTGTATGCGGCCGGGGAGGTGGCGGGCTTTGGCGGCGGCGGCGTCCACGGCTACCGGGCCCTGGAGGGCACCTTCCTCGGCGGCTGCCTGTTTACGGGAAGGCAGGCGGGCCGGGCGTTGGCGAAGGCGTTGTCGTGAACATAGAAGAGAGTGGGTAAATAGGTATCTCTGGGAGGAATGAGGATTCAGCCGTGGAAGGCGTGGCACAGAACAACTGTGCCACGCTTTATTTATGATAATGAGGGAACGACCGATGATGGAGAGCGTCGTGAAGGTGTCCCGGGGAAGGGGATTGGTCGGGTTCTTTGTCGTTGCAAGGATTGCGGGTCCACCGCCCTTGACAGAAGTGGGACTTGTCGCTAAACTATATTGTATTACAAGATAGGTTCATCAGCGGCAAGGATCGGCATTTTCTTTGGTCATCTATATTGTTTTGCAAGGTAGGTAAGGAGATGTCTCTTCGCAGTCAGATTCTCAAGGGGATTTTGGAAGGGTGCATTCTGTCCGTCATCAGTCGCCGGCCGGTCTATGGGTATGAGCTGGCCGAGACCTTGAAGCGATACGGACTGGTTGTGAGTGAAGGATCTATCTACCCCGCCTTGATGCGGCTGTCGAAGGAGGGGCTGATCCAGGGAACGATGCGCAAGTCGCCCAGCGGACCCAATCGCAAATATTACACGTTGACGGAAAAGGGAACGGAAGTTCTGATCTCTTTCAAGCAGGATTGGCGGGATGTCATGCGGTCGGTTGAAAGACTTCTACAGGAGGGGCAGCACGATGAATGAGAAAGCTTTACGAAAAGAGATTGACGAGAAGATCCAAGGGTTGACAGAAGAGAACCGGAAAGTGTATGAGGACATGCTGGCCTATCTGCGCCTGTCTTATAATAAATCGGAGCGGGAGACGGAGGAGATTTTGTTGGAGCTGCTGAACCATCTGCTGGAGGCCCAGAAAGCAGGCAAATCGGCCGAAGAGATTTTTGGCCCTGATCCCAAACGGTTGGCGAAACAGATTGTGGGTGAACTCCCTGCCCTCATCCCCTCCAAGTGGTTGCGGATGATCGCCATGGGAGCGGCCTACTTTTTCGCCGTCGGTGCTTTGCTTTCTGGTGGGTTTGATCTGGTCATGTATCTGCTGGGTAAAGGGTCATGGATCCAAGAGGTTCATGTGGGCTCAGTAGTCGCTAAAAGCGTCGTCTCTCTGATGATTGGCTTCGGATTTGCTTTGCTGACCCTTCACTACATGCGCTGGTCTTGCTTTAGGGATGTTCGCAAAGCCGAGGAGATGCTCATAACAGGGCTGTTTGCGATCGTGCCCACGGGAGCATTTATGGCCGTTATCTATCTCATTCCCCCGATCGGTCCGGTCCTGACGGTTCCGCTGTATGTGTCCCTCATTATAGGGGCGGGGCTGTTCATGTTGGGTTATAAGCTGCAAAAGGCGTTGTAAAGAGGGAGAGGGCAATTTGTTGTCCTGCCCGGAGGAAGACTTGTCCTCCGGGCCTTTGATAACGGTGTCCAAGAAAAGCCGTTCGAAAGAGGAAATCGTGGATGGGAATCGAGTGGGCGACCTTGGCGGCTGTAGGGATTCCCTTTTGCATCCGAACCGGATGAGCCGCTGAATGGGCAACTCTCGGCCCCTGGCTGCATTGCGGGGGCCGATTTATTTTTTGCTCACCGGGGGCTTTTCGACCGGCCGCCAATACTGGTTGATCCCTTCGTCGCGGACGATGTACCCGATTTTCGCCAGTTCCTCGCGCAATTCGGCGATGTCTTTCTTGTTTTTTTCTTTCAGCGCCCTTTCCCGCGCCTTCAACAGCGCGTTGGCGGAAGGAGGCAACTCGGGCAGATCCGGCACCCAGCGCCGGTACCGGTCCTTGAAGGGATCTCCGTCCGCCGACCACGGGTAGGCGTGGGTTTGAAACGCCTCCGCCAGGTCTTCGGGATGCTCCACGCCGGGCATCCGGACCAGCTCGTGACCGGACGTGCCGAGGATGACGAGCTCTTTGCCGTCCAAAAACACGGAGGCGACGTCCCGCCGCGGGAAGGTCCGGCGGTTGTTCCCCTGTTCCAGAATCACCTCATGGTTGGAGATGGCGGCCTTCAGGCTCTCCCAGACGGCGATGAACGCGAGGACGAAACCCGCCAACAGGCCGAGAGAGGCCAATATCCATTTTAAGTGCGGACCGTCCAGCGAATGGATGAGTCGAGCCGTGTCCTCGAAGGGAAACCAGGGCAGCCGGAGTGCCCAGTCCGCGATACGCGGCAGCATATAGCCGACGGCAAGGCCGGCGGCGCCGAAGCCGGCGTACATTCCGATTTTGGCTCCCGGGGAATATCCCGTGACGGTAACCCCGTGGCGGTTTGCTATCTCCATGATAACCCACCTTCCGTCTGTTTTTTCTTTTTTCTATATACCAGCCGCCGCAACATCGCTTCGGCCGGTCCCTGCGTTCCGGAGCGGCGCATCATCTCCGCGGCCGCGACCGAAGCCATCCAAGTCAGCCAAGCGACGACGTCGCTTCCGATCTGTCCGACGCGATTCCCGAGGCCGCCGATGTCCGGTGAAAACGCGATGCAGAACACGACGGACTGCAGGATATAAAAGGACATGGACCGCTGTCCGACGGCGGCGATGGCCCGCGTCACCGGATGCGGTTTTCCCTCGACCAGGGCCGCCGTCCAGCCGATCAGCGCTGCCCATCCGAGCCCGCCAGCGTACCCGGTTACGGTGTGCAAGGAACTGACCAGCGTCTTCGCGACGGCCGAAGGATCGGACCAGAACCCGGAGGAGATCAGCGCCAGGGGGATGGCGCCGGCTGTGGAGACCGCAAGGCCGATGGCTGCCGTTCGGGCGAGGAGCCGGCGGTGCTTTCCGGGATGGTCCAGGATGCCGGCGCGGGCCGCCCACATCCCGATCAACATGGCCGGAACGACTTGATGGACCATCAGCGGAGTGAGGATCACCCACAGGAAAATCCGCGTGAACAAGGATTCCCACACGCCCGGTTTCACCGTCTCGGCACTCGGGGACAAGTCGTATTCGGCGCGGACAAACACGGAACCGAGCAGGGTCACGACCGCCAGCGAAGCGATCACGCCCCACTTGACGGTGCGGTCCGACCAGCGGAGCGTGCCGATGAGTAGGACGGTCGCGAAGCCGTAGATGCCGATGGTGAAATCAAACAGGGTGACGGCGTGCAAAAACCCGATGACCAGTAACCACCATCCCCGTCTTTTCAGCAGCCTCCGGATGGCACTCCAATCCTCCCCCCTTTGCTTGCACCGCCGCATGATCTGGACCAAACCGTATCCGAACAGCAGAAAGAATACGGGAAACGCCCGGCCGTCGATGAAGATTTGCCGGAAAAACACGACGATGCGATCCCCGTCCGTGATGACGCGCCCCGGCGGCTCCAGGTACTGATGGGCGTGAGCCAGCGCGACCAGCAGCAGCATCAAGCCGCGCGCGAGATCGGGAGCAAGTTTCCGGGCGCGGCCCGGATGAGGATGGTCAGCCATGGGAATCTTTCCTTACCGCTCTGTTGACGATGCGGATCAGCTCGTCGCTGTAGGTGTCCAGATCCAGCCTGCGCGCCATCGAGTTGTCCAGCATGTATTCGCTGATCGCCCCCTGGATGAAATGGGCCATCGCGTCCGGATGAAAATCCCCAAACACGCCCTGTTGCTGTCCTTCGCGTAAAATGCTCCGGAGGAGCTGCAATGCGGGGTCTTCATCCTCATCGTCCATCCGGTAATAGGGGACGTTGTCGGGGGTCCTGGCGTGGAAGATGATCTCGATGAGGGCGATGCTGCGGTCGGGGTAGTCGCGCAAATATTCGAGGCTGGCCCGGATAAACGCGTTCAGCTTTTGCTCGGGGGTCTGTTTCCGATTGACCCGCTCCGTGACGTATCGGGATGTGGACTCCAGCAGATTGATCAGCAGATGATTCATCAAGTCCAGCTTGTCCGCGAAATGATAGGAGATCAGTGCGGTGCTGATCCCCGCCCGTTTGGCGATTTGCGCGAGGCTCGCCCTGGCGAAGCCGATCTCGTCCAATGTCCGGATGGCGGCCTGCATGATTTGCTCGCGCCTCGCTTCGGAGATGAACGTCCGTTTTTTGCTGTCGATGATGCATCCCTCCTCGAGGGTGTTCGCCGAACCGACACCCAGGCAATCCGACTGAAGCCGGGACGAAATCCCTTTGAGACGGCGCGACCTTCACAACTGTTACTTGTCACGGATTTGATCAATCAAACAAAAATTTGATCACTTAGTCAAATCTTACGCCAAGGGGGCCGGGCTGTCAAGGTAACAAACATTCATCTCTTCCATCGTGTCAAATTCCGGAGATCCCCCGGGAAAGAATGAAACAAGATGAGTGTACTTGTTTCCGGAGTGCCGAAGGTTGTGCTTGAAATCGGTACATTCCTTCGGGCTTTCTTTTGACGCTATCTTCTTGAGCATGTCGCGATCACAGTTGATGTGTATTTCCGCCTCATTCCACTCAATGGTAAGAAACTTCCTTGACTAAAAAGTAATGAAAAATTATAATCAAATGATGTCGATACCTTTAATCGGAAAACCATCAGAGAGGAGAAGAGCGGCAATGTATGATATTGCAATCGTTGGAGCCGGGCCCGCCGGAGCGAGCGCCGCACTGTTTGCCGCAAAGGCCGGCAAGAAGACGGTGGTTTTCGACAACGATAAGAGCATTACCAAGAAGGCTTGGATTGAGAACCATTACGGCGTGATGGAGATCACCGGTCCCGACCTGGTGGAGACGGGGAAAAAACAGGCGTCCAAATTCGGTGCCGAGATCATTGAGGATTCGGTGGTCAACATCGAGAAGAAGGGCGAAGGTTTCGCGATCGAAACCGCGGAAAAGGGAACCTTCGAGGCGAAACACGTGATTCTGGCGACCGGCTTGGCCACGGATCTGGCCAACAAAATCGGCGTGGAGATCAAGGAAGGAACCGAGCCGCGGATTCCCAAGGTGCTCAAGGTGGATGCCGAGGGCAAAACCAACATCGAGGGCATCTGGGCTGCCGGAACCTGCGCCGGAGTGAGCGTTCACACCATCATCACGGCTGGAGACGGAGCCAAAGTGGCGATTAACGTGATCAGCGAGTTGAACGGCGAGCGGTACGTGGACCACGACATTCTGAAATGATTGTTGAAGCGCACCGTCGGCCTCAAGAGGGAGGTCGGCGTTTTTTATTTGGAGGGGGGATGAAATCGTCTTCCGCATCGCGGATTTGTCTTCAATACATCCGCTTTTGATCACCCGCTCGGCTCTTTGCCGGGGTGAGGTCGGTTTTCCCCCGCCCGGAGACGGAAGGTGAGCGGTGTTCGGGACCTGCTCCGGGAAATTTTTCTTGCACAGAGAAGCGGGAAATGATACATTCAAATTGAATACAAAAAACCGTATTTTGTAGAAGTTCAGGAAGTGAACCATGACATTATCCGATCGAATGTACACCAAAAACGGGTTGGCCGCGAGGGAAATCGCCCGTCACCTCTTGTCCGTCAAGCCGGGGGAGCGCATTCCGCGGATCAGCGATTTTGCCGATGAATTGTCCCTGGGAAGGGGGACGGTTCAGGGGGCGCTGCGGCTGTTGGAGGAGATGGGCGCGATTCAGCTGGAGTCCAAGGGCCACCTGGGAACGTTTTTGAGCCGCAAGGACGATCAGGCCCTGTGGGAAATCGCCGGGATGTCCCACGTGGTCGGGGTTATGCCCCTTCCTTATTCGCGAAAGTATGAGGGGCTGGCGACCGGTCTGGTGGAAGCCTTCCGGGAGATCAACGTCCCCTTTAATCTGGCCTTCATGCGCGGTTCGACCCACCGCATCGATGCGCTGCAATCGGGCCGGTACGATTTTGCGGTGGTTTCCGGTTTGGCGGTGGAGATGCACAGACAGCAGCGTCCGGGATTGCACATCGTGAAGCGCCTGGGGCCAGGGTCCTACGTATCCGGTCACGAAATCTTCTTTGCCGATCCCGCCGAAACCGCCATCCGCGACGGGATGCGCGTCGGCATCGATTACACCTCGGCGGACCAATATCTGCTGACATCCTATGAGTGCCGCGGTTTGGATGTGGAACTGGTCGAAGTGAACTACATGCAGCTGCTCGACATGCTGAGGGAAGGAAAGATCGACGCCGCCGTCTGGAACAAGGACGAACTGCGGTACGCCGATCGATTCGGCCGCGGGCCGTTTCGGTCGGAAAGGGCCCGGGAACTGTCCGAAAAGGTGAGCGAGGCGGTGTTGGTCGTCGATCAGGAGAAGGGAAAGATTGTGGAACAGCGGTTGGCAGATCTTTCGGTGGACCGGATTCGATCCGTACAGGAAGATGTGGAAAAGGGGCGCCGTTTCGCCAGCTATTGACCGGAGACGGGTGAAGGAAGCGTGCTCTCTTTGGTCTGATGAGAATGGGTCAAGGGAGAAGTTCTCTCTTCCCGTTATAATACAATATCCTGTATATTGGAGTGTTTAAGGTGAATAGTTTAAAAGAACGATTCAGGATTTTGATCGAGGGAGGGGTGGTGGCTCCCGAAGCGGCGGATATCGCGCAAAGGGCGGTGGAGCGGCTGACGGCAACACACGGCCGTTTTCCGGAGGACCGGGTGAACATGTTTTCCACACACCTTGCGTCCGCTTTGACGCGCCTTGAGCGCTGCGAGGAAATCGAACCGCCCCCGAAGGAATTGTTTGCGGAAGTGGAAGCGTCTCCATGGCTTCAGGAAGCGGTCGGAGAAGTCGAATGGATTGAGCGTCAGTGGGGAAAGGCCTTGCCCGATGCGGAAAAAAGGTTTCTGACCATTCACTATGTTTCCCTTTTACAGGAAATGGAGGGTGAAGAAACATGAAGATTGTAATCGGCGGTCAGGTGGACAAGAAAGAGGTGGAGGAACTGGTCCGAAAGCACGGGCCGGAGGGTGTGGAGACGGTGATCCGGTCGGATCTGGAGGCGGCGATGGCGGTGAAAACGGGCAAGGCCGATTATTACATCGGGGCTTGTCACACCGGCGGAGGAGGGGCGCTGGCCATGGCGATCGCCGTCATCGGCCGGGACAAGTGCGAAACGGTCTCGATGCCGGGGCGCAAACCCGACGAGGAGAAGATTCGCGAAGCGGTCCGGGCGGGAAAGAAAGCCTTCGGCTTCACCGCCGATCACAAGGAACTGGCCGTCCCGATGATCATGAAGGCGATCCAGGAGCTGACCTGATCGGGCACAACCTCTGAATCGGCGCTGCTCCCCTCGGAAGCAGGAGCTCTGCGGTTCATGACGGCGGGTGGTTGGTTGCCCAAAATTCCCGGGAGAAGGTGAGTGATTCCATGGATATGATCATCGTTGCTCTGGTGGGGGCCATGGCGGCCGTGTTGGCAAACCGGGGGATCGCCGTTTTCAACGACGGATTGCGGCCGATTGTGCCGGAACACATCGAAGGGCGCCTCAGCCGGCGGGAGCTGGCGCTGACGGCCTTTGCGATGGGCTTCGGCCTGGTGGTCGGATTCGGCATTCCCTTCACCTTGACGGCCAGCATCATTCTGATCCACAGCATCCTGCTGGGGACGGACATCATCGGACTGGCGACGCCGAACAACCGGTGGGGGACCCCGGTGGCCGCCCTCCTCGGCGGCGCATACGGCGCGGCGTTGCTGATGGGACTGGAGGGGTTTGTCAAACTGTTCGAGTACCTCCCGGTCAATGTCTTGGATCCGATGGGGGAAGTCGGGGCTCCGGTGGTCGTTATGTTCATGGTGTTTCCCGCACTGGCGGTGGCCTTCCAATTTGGCGTTGCCAAAGGGGTCTGGACCTTTTTGGCCGCCGTTTTGGTGCGGCAGCTGGCGGTCTGGCTGAATGAAAGCGGCCTGCTGAGCTTTCAGGGGACGGCCGTGACCCTGAACCAGGAAGGGATCGCGCTGATCGTCGGCATGATCTTTTTGTTCGTCTTCGCCATGCGGCAGAAACCCGGCGAGGAGGGCGAAGGGGTGGATCTGGCCGCCGTGTTCAGCGATCGGGTCAGCCGGATCCGGAAACATGTGGTCTATTTCATGGTGATGGGCGGATTGATCGCCATGGCGACCAATCTGTTGATCATCGCCGGCGATCCGATCTCTCTGAACCTGCTCGCCAAGGGGCAGCAAACGGATGCGGCGATCGCGGCCCTGGCCCGGGCCATCGGGTTTATCCCGCTGGTGGCCAGTACGGCCATTGCCACCGGGGTGTACGGACCGGTAGGTTTTACGCTGGTGTTCGTCGTGGGACTGTTGGCGCCCAATGTCTGGGTGGCGGGCATCGGCGGGGCGATCGTGATCATGATCGAAGTGTTGCTGTTGAGCTCCATCGCTCGCCTGCTGGATAAGTACCCGGGTGTGAGGGAGTCCGGCGAGAACATCCGCACCGCGATGACCCGCATCCTGGAGGTGGCTCTGTTGATCGGCGGTGCCAACGCCGCCAACGCGATGGCTCCCGGTTTCGGGTTTTTCTTCATCGCGGGCCTTTATCTGCTGAACGAGGCGGCGGGGCGGCCGATTGTCCGCATGGCCGTCGGGCCGGTCGGCGCCATCGCCGTCGGGATTCTTGCCAACCTGCTGGTCCTCGCGGGATTGATGACGCCGCCGCAATGAGCAAGAAAAGTCATCGGAAAAAATATCTCATCGTGGAAGGGATCGGATATGACGAAAAAAATCCGCACGGTTACCGGGGACATTTCCCCGGAATCTTTTGGTCCGACCATGATTCACGAACACCTGATTCTGGACCTCTCCCGAATCCGGCGGGATGACGACCCCGTCCTGTCGGATTCGGAAGAAATGAACCGGGAGTTGGAGAGGCTGAAGGCGGCGGGCTGCGGGGGAGTCGTCGAGGTGACGAATCGCGGCATGGGACGGGATGTGGAAGCCCTGCGGCGGCTGTCCGAACGGCACCGCCTGCCGATCGTGGCGGCCACCGGCTATTACAAGCAGTCGTATTATCCCGAGGAAGTGCGGGAGCTAAGCGAAGTGGAAATCGAAGAGCTGTTCGTGCGGGAACTGACGGAGGGAATCGGGGATACCGGCGTGAGGGCCGGAATCATCGCCGAAATCGGCAGCAGCCTGCACGAGATGACCGACGAGGAGGCGAAGGTGTTCCGGGCTGCCGCCCGGGCCCAGAAGCGGACGGGGGCTCCCCTCAGCACCCATTGCGAGCTGGGGACGCTGGGGCCGGAGCAGGTGAGGCTGTTTGACGGGTTGGGGGTGGACCTTGCCAAGGTATCCATCGGCCATCAGGATTTAAACGGAAACCGCGACGAGTATGAATCCATGTTGAGGGCGGGGGTATACATCCAGTTCGACACCATCGGCAAAAACCATTACCGCCCCGAGTCGGAGCGGCTGTCCGATCTGTTGTACCTGCTGGACAGGGGTTACGTCGGGCAGCTGATGCTGTCCTGCGACATCACAAAGAAATCCTACCTGAAGGTCAACGGCGGTTTCGGCTATGAATACCTGTTTACCCGGTTCATCCCGAAATTGATGGAAAACGGCGTGTCCAAACGGGAAATCGAGGCGATGATGGTGGAGAATCCGCGTCGTTTCCTGTCCTTTTAGGAGGTTTGGCGATGGGCGATCCGGTATTGACGACGATGAGCATCGAAGAGGCGAAGCAGAAACAATTTGAGTTGACCTCCTTGATTGCCGAGGAATTTACGGGACGGGAGTTTTTTCAGCAGGGGGATGTCGGCGTGGTTCCCGGACCGGGCCGTCCGCAACATACGGAAAAGGTGGAGCGGGTGTTGGCCCGATTTTTCCGCGCGGAAGCCTGCGCCCTCGTCCGCGGCGCCGGGACCGGGGCGATCCGCTCCGCGCTGAGCGTTCTCCTCGAACCGGGGGACTTTTTCTTCGCTCACGCGGGTCCGATGTACAAGACCACGCAGGAGACGGTGCGGCTCATGGGGCTCAATCCGGTGCCCGTCGATTACAACGACCCGGACCGGCTGCGGGATGCTCTGAGGAAGCAGAGGGAGTGCCGTCTCTTTTATGTCCAGCATTCCCGTCAGCAGCCGACGGATGATTACGATCTCGGCGATGTGATCCGGCGGGTGCGCGCCGAGCGGCCCGATCTTCCCATCGTGGTGGACGACAATTACACCGCCCTGAAGGTGCCTCGAATCGGCGTCGAACTGGGGGCCTGCTATTCCTGTTTCTCCGGGTTTAAGCTGCTCGGTCCCCCCGGGATCGGGATCGTCGTCGGAAAAGGGGAAGGGATCCGGAGGATCCACGAGCGGAATTATTCCGGCGGCGGACAGGTACAGGGGTTCGAAGCGATGGAGCTGCTTCGCTCCCTCGTGCTGGCACCGGTTGCCTTCGCGGTGCAAAACGAACAGACGGAGCGGCTGTGCGAACTGCTCAACGCCGGAGCCGTTCCGGAAGTGAAACGGGCGTACATCACCAATGCCCAATCCAAAAATGTGATCGCGGAGTTGAGGCGACCGATTGCCCCCGCTCTGATCCGGGCCTGTGAGCGGCACGGCGCGGCGATCTATCCGGTCGGGGCGGAATCCCGCTATGAGATCCTTCCCATGGTGTACCGGGTGTCCGGAAGTTTCCTGGAAAGCCGTCCGGAGCTGGCGGAAAGGGCTGTCCGCATCAACCCGATGCGATCGGGGGCCGATCTGGTCGTCGAAATCCTGAAAAAGGCGCTCATTGACCTTGAAGACAGAGGCGAGGCGTAAATGTTTTTATCGGTTACCTTAAAGCGCAATCCGGCACTGGTTGAAGCGGCGGTGGATCTGCATAGAAGCGGCGCCATTCCCCCGAACACCTATGTGTTGGACCTGGATGCGATCGCCCGCAACGCCCGCCTCCTGGCCCAGGCGGCGGACCGGGCCGGCATCCGGCTCTATATGATGACGAAACAGATCGGCCGGAATCCCGAGGCAGCCCGATTGATCGCCGCCAACGGAATACCGCGGGCGGTGGCCGTCGACCCCTGGGAAGCCCGACTGCTGGGCCGGTCGGGCGTTGCCCTGGGAAATGTGGGACACCTGGTGCAGATCCCCTCCGGGATGATTGAGGAGATTCTTTCCTATGGGCCGGAAGTGATCACCGTCTATTCCGTGGAAAAGGCGGCGCAAATTTCCCGGGCGGCCAGCAGGATGGGTCGAACGCAAAAGTTGCTGCTCCGGGTGGTCGGCCCCGATGACGTGTTGTACGAGGGGCAGCGGGGCGGGTTCCGGGAGAGCGGATTGATCGAGGCGGCCAAGGAAATTCTTCGCATGCCCGGCGTCCGCATTGCGGGGGTTACGGGCTTTCCCTGTTTGCTGTACGACCATGACCGGGGCGACGTCCAACCCCTGGCCAACGCACGTACGGTCCTCCGCTGCGCCGAGCGGCTGTCGCAAGAGCTGAGCCTTTCCCTGGAGCAGATCAACATGCCCAGCGCCACCTGTGTCTCCACCATCCCGATGCTGAAGGAGTTGGGGGCCACCCACGGCGAGCCGGGTCATGCGCTGACCGGGACGACTCCCCTGCATCAGCGGGGGGATCAGCCCGAATTGCCGGCCATGGTGTATGTCAGCGAAGTGTCCCACCTGGACGGGGATCAAGCCTACGTGTACGGGGGCGGGTTTTACCGGCGCTCCCGGGCGAGGGAGGCGATCGTCGGAAAGTCGTTTCCCGGGATGATGGAACGCCGGGTCCGTGTGCGGGAGACGCCGCCGCAGTACATCGATTACTACGGGGCGATTGAAAGGGGCAACCACCGGATCGAAGTCGGGGACACGGCGGTTTTCGCTTTTCGCACCCAGATCTTCGTTACGCGCAGCCAGGTGGCGCTGGTCGAGGGAATCCAGCGGGGGCGGCCGTCGCTGAAGGCAATCTACGACAGCTTGGGAAAACCGTTGGCGGAGGAGGCGGAGGCATGAGCAGACGGCGAGCGATCCTCCTGATTTTGGACAGCCTCGGGGTCGGGGCGATGGACGATATCGTTCCTTCGCGCATGCAGGATCGGGGGGCCAACACCTTTTATCACATCCTGGATCGGGCGAAGGAGATCCGGATTCCGCAGCTGGAATGGCTGGGGATCAACCGCATTTTGCGCCATCCCCGGCTGCAACCGGCTACCGGCGCCCCCAGGGCGGGATTCGGAACCCTGCGGCTTCAGCACGACGGAGCCGACAGTTATGCGGGGCACCAGGAAATCATGGGCACCGCTCCCCGAAAGCCCCGGAGGGAGCCCTTCGTGAAAAATATGGAGACGGTTCGCGAGGCCCTTGCCCTGGGGGGATATCGCGTGGAAATCCCCGATCCCGCGCTGCCCTATCTCCTGGTCGATGATCTCGTGGTAATCGCCGACAACATTGAAACCGACTACGGCCAGATTTACAACGTGACGGCTCCCCTGGACCGCATTCCCTTCGACGAGGTCCTGAAAATCGGTGAGGTTGTCCGCTCGGCGGTGAAGGTGAGCCGCGTTATCGCCCTGGGCGGGAAGGGGGTTTCACCCGAGCGGATCCGGGAGAGCGTCGAGCGGCGCTCCGACGGGCTCGTCGGGGTGAATTCGCCGAAGTCGGGCGTGTATGGGTGCGGGTATCAGGTGCGCCATATGGGGTACGGCGTCGACCCGAAGACCCAGGTCAGCAGCATTCTCGTCGAGTCGGGGAGAGAGGTCATCTTGATCGGAAAAATGCAGGATGTGATCACCTGCGATGGGGCCCGTCGGATTCCGGCGGTGGAAACGGAACGGGTGATGAGCTCCGTCATCGAGGTCATGGATTCGGTGAAAGAGGGGCTGATCGCGGCCACGGTGCAGGAGACGGATCTGGCCGGACACGCCCAGGACGTGGACCGGTATGCGCAGAAAATCATGGAGGTGGACCGGGCCCTGTCCGTCATCCTCGAGCGAATGTCGGAGGAGGACCTGCTGATGATCAGCGCCGATCACGGCAATGATCCGACCATCGGCCACAGCGGGCACACCCGGGAGAAAACGTTCCTGCTCGCCTACGGCAAGTCCCTGCGGGGCGGAGATGTTGGGGAGCGGGACACCTTGTCCGACATCGCGGCCACCGTTGCCCAGTTCTTTTCCGTTCCGCCGCCGGAGAACGGAAACAGTTTTTATTCGCTGATCCGGTGATGGCATGGGAGGGGCCGGAAGACGTTGATTTCCGGTCCCTCTTGTCTCCTTTTTCCTTTGATTTGGTCTGCAAGTATTCTATAATATACGAAAATGATCGCCTTCGGAGAAGATGAGCCGAGGCTTCTTTTTTCAACTGATTATATGTAAATTTGTAGAATTTTTTATCAGAAAAATACTGAAAAATTTCGACGGATTCGACGGACGGTCTCGTCGGGGATGGGATGAAATGAACTCAGTTTGGGATATATGTTGAAATTTTTCGTGTATAGAGAGGGTGAAAGCATGAAAAAGCGGTTCAACTGGAGCTTGTTGTTGGGAGCGGCCTTTTTGATGGCCACGTCGTCGATCGGTCCGGGCTTTTTGACCCAGACCACCGTATTTACCGCGCAGTTCGCTGCGAGTTTTGGATTTGTCATCTTGGCATCCATTCTCTTGGACATCGGGGCCCAGCTGAACATCTGGCGCATCATCGCCGTATCCGAAAACAGGGCCCAGGATATCGCCAACAAGGTGTTGCCGGGGCTCGGCTACCTCCTGGCGTTTCTGGTGGTGTTGGGCGGGTTGGCCTTCAACATCGGAAATATCGGAGGAGCCGGTCTCGGCTTTAATGTGCTGTTCGGCGTCGATCCCAAGATCGGGGCGGTCGTCAGCGCGCTGGTCGCCGTCGGCATCTTCCTGTCGAAGGAAGCCGGAAAGGCGATGGACCGTTTTGCGCTGGCGTTGGGCTTTGTGATGATCGGCCTCACCCTGTACGTCATGTTCACCTCGGCCCCGCCGGTGGGAGAAGCGGTGGTCCGCTCCTTTGTCCCCGAGGTTACGGCCGAGAACCAGGCGGGCTTTTTCATGGCGATTGTGACCTTGGTCGGGGGAACGGTCGGCGGGTACATCACCTTTGCGGGCGGCCACCGCCTGTTGGATGCCGGGGTGAAGGGAACGAAGGCCCTGCCCGAGGTGAACCGGAGCTCCGTCTCGGGGATTTTGATCACGGCCCTGATGCGTTACATCCTGTTCCTGGCCGCCCTGGGCGTGGTGGCGGCAGGATTGTCGCTGGATGAGGCCAATCCGCCGGCTTCCGTCTTTCAGCTGGCGGCGGGCCAGATCGGGTACAAACTGTTCGGCATCGTGATGTGGTCAGCGGCGGTGACGTCAGTGGTGGGAGCGGCCTACACCTCCGTCTCCTTTATTCGGACCTTCAGCAAGACCCTGGACAGGCATCACAAAAGGCTGATCATCGCCTTCATCGTTCTGTCGACCCTGGTTTTCGTCACCATTGGCCGCCCCGTGAAAACCCTGATTTTGGTCGGCGCCCTGAACGGGCTGATACTTCCAATCGCTCTCGGGATTATGCTGATCGCCGCCCACCGGAAATCGATCGTCGGCGACTACAAACATCCGGTGTGGTTGACGGTCTTTGGCGTCCTGGTCGTCGTCGTCATGTCCTATTTGGGTGGAGTCACCCTCTTCACGGAACTGCCCAAATTGTTCAGCTGATTCCATTCGGATCGGGGAGGCGAGAAGATGGATGTCGCCGCGATGCATCCCGCCGAGCTGCGGGCCGTCTTTCGACGCAATGAATGGGTTCGACCCACTTCCGGCTTGGCGAGGGGGTTTGTACAGGCCAACCTGGTCGTGCTGAAAAAGGATCTGGCCTTCGACTTTCTGCTATTTTGCGTGCGGAATCCGAAACCCTGTCCGGTGCTCGACGTGACGGAACCCGGTTCCCCCGTCCCCCGGCTGGTGGCGCCGTCGGCCGACCTGCGGACGGATCTTCCCAAGTACCGCATCTATCGGCATGGGGAGCTGGTGGAGGAAACGACCGATATCCGGCGCCATTGGGCGGAGGATCTGGTCGCTTTTCTCCTCGGGTGCAGCTTTACCTTTGAGCAGGCTTTGCTCGCCAACGGCATCCCGGTACGTCACATCGAGGAGAATTGCAATGTGCCGATGTACAGAACGAGCATTCCGTGCGTCCCGGCGGGGAGGTTCAAAGGGCCGATGGTGGTCAGCATGCGACCCATTCCGGAGAAGGATGTGGTCCGGGCTGTCCAGGTGACCTCCCGTTTTCCGGCGGTCCACGGGGCGCCGGTGCAGATCGGAAACCCGGAAGCGATCGGAATCCGCGACTTGAATCAACCCGACTTCGGGGACCCGGTCCCCGTTCGGGAGGGGGAGGTTCCCGTGTTCTGGGCCTGTGGCGTCACTCCCCAGGCGGTGGCGATGGAAGTGAAACCCGATTTTATGATCACCCATGCTCCGGGACACATGTTTATCACCGATCTGCGGGACGAGCGGTTCGGGGTGTTGTAGCGATCATCGCCGTCGGAAGGGACGCCCGCGAACGTCCTGTAGGAGCGCAGCATGCCTTCAACGGAAAAACCTGCCGAGATGGGAAGCTAACCTTCGATTTTCCGGGAAGAAGAGCCGCGGGATTTTTCCGCGGCTTTTTGATTCTTGCAGATCGCGGCGGAATTTCGGAAGGAGAGGGGAGAAGGGCGGAGAAGTCTCTTAAAATATCATGCTGTTTCCGAAAGGGGATCAAGGAAATGAAGGTCGTATTGGAAACCGACCGATTGATTCTGCGCCATTTCGTCATGGGTGATTTGGATGACCTGTACCGGATCTACACCCAGCCCGGGACGATGCGATACATCGGCAGCGGCCGGGTGCCCGGTTATGCGGAAGTGAAAGATTGGTTGCACCGCCATGTTTACGAAGTGATTCCCTCCCGGGGACACGGCCTCTACGCCACCGTCCACAGGGAGAGCGGCCGCCTGATCGGGCGGTGCGGGCTCGTCACCCAGGAAGTGGACGGTGTGGAAGAGTTGGAAGTGGGCTATCTGATCGACCGGAATTACCGGGGACAGGGGCTGGCCACGGAAGCGGCAAGGGCCCTGCGGGATTTCGCTTTTCGCACGAAGCCCGTCGACCGGGTCATCTCCCTGATCCAATCTCCCAACCTGCCCTCCCGCCGTGTGGCGGAGAAAAACGGCATGCATCTGTGGAAAACCACGGAGTTCCGCGGCGTATCCGATGTCTGCGTATACCGGATCTCCCGCAAAGAGTGGGAAAAGCTCGGGGGGTGAGAGAGAACCGCTACTTGGCAGAAAAGGGAGGAAATGAGAGGCCAAACGTTGAAATTATTGGTAGTGACATAATTTTTTGAAACGGGGGATCAGAAATGGTAGGTTTTCGGCACCGTTCCGGGTTGACGTTTCTCATGATTCTATCCCTCCTTTTTCTGACTGTGGTTCCGGTTCAGGCGAAATCCGAAGCATCCGGGGCAATCGCAGGATTTTCCGACGACAAAATACAGTGGCAGCGGGAGTTTGAACAGCGATTTTCAAAAGGTGTAAAGGAAGAGCGGATCGCCTCCGATTCCCGGGCCATGAGCCTGCGTCCGACACTGGTGGGAAGTGAGGGGAACCGCGCTTCCCTGAAATATGCCGTCAGGCAGTTGAAAGAAGCGGGACTTAATCCGAAGATCGTGTCCTATGATGTCTATCTGTCAAACCCCGAAAAGATTTCCATCGCCCAAACGGCTCCCGAAAAGAGGAAACTGAAAGTGATTGAGGATCTGCCGCCGGGGACGCCCTTTGCGAAGGAAGTGGTTCCCGGATATAACGCCTATTCTCCTGCCGGTGAGGTGGAGGCGGAACTCGTTTACGCCAATTACGGGCGGCCCGAAGATTTTGCAGAGCTGAAGAAACGGGGCGTTTCCGTCAAGGGGAAAATCGTGCTTGTACGTTACGGACAAAATTTCCGCGGTGTCAAGACGGATCAAGCAGCAAAGCACGGAGCCAAGGGAGTGATCATTTATTCCGATCCGGCTGACGATGGATTTACGAGGGGAAAGGTATATCCGGACGGGCCCTGGAGGCCGGCGGACGCCATTCAACGCGGCAGCATTCTCTACATCTACCGTTATCCCGGCGATCCCTTGACCCCGGGAAATCCCTCTCTTCCGGGAGAAAAGCGCATTTCCCCCGACAAAGCCGATTCATTGCCGACAATCCCTACCACTCCGATTTCTTACGGGCAAGCGCGCTTTCTGCTGGAAAACATGGAAGGGCCGAAAGCGCCGGAATCCTGGCAGGGCGGTTTTTCCTTTCCGTATCGCCTCGGACCGGGGCCGACCAAAGTGAAGATATCTCTGGACATCAAATATGCGAACAAGAGGGTCAATGATATCGTTGTGCGCATCCCTGGCAGCAAATATCCGGAGGAAACGGTGGTGATCGGAGCCCATCGGGACGGATGGGTTTACGGTGCCCGGGATAATAACTCCGGTTGGTCCTCTGTCATGGAGATCGCCCGGGTTCTCGGGAGTCTGTACCAAAAGGGATGGCGTCCGGAACGCTCGATTGTGCTCGCGGGATGGGACGGGGAAGAATACGGGCTCATCGGATCGACGGAATGGGTGGAAGAGAACCGAAGAGATCTGACAAGAAATGCGGTCGCGTATCTCAACATGGATGGCGTGGCCGGCCAGTACTTCGGAGCGTCGGCGGTTCCTTCCATGAAGGATTTGATTTACTCGGTGACCCGGGAGGTGACGGAGCCTCGGACCGGGACATCCATATATGATGATTGGAAGGAGCGATCTGGCGGCAAGCTGCCGACAATCGGGCAGTTGGGAAGCGGGTCCGATTACACCGCCTTTCTCCAGCATGCAGGCGTTCCCTCGGCGGATACCGGCTTCAGCTCGGGGGAGGGCTTGTATCACAGCGCTTACGACAACTCGGAGACCGTTGAACGGTTCATTGATCCCGGTTATGCCCATCATGCGGCCAGTGCACGTGTCAGCGGAATCATGGCTCTCCGGTTGGCCAATGCCGACGTGCTTCCGTTCAGGTATTCCGATTATGCCGAAGAAGTGGTTCAGCTGTTGAAAGAATTGGAGGAACAGGGGACTCTGGGAGTCGATCTGTCTACTCTGATCGGACAAGCCGAGCGGTGGAAAAATGCGGCCGTCCTTTTGGAAGAACAAGCTTTTGGGATGCTCTCCGACGGTGTGACTCCGAAAGAACGCCGGCAATTGCAAAAAATCAATTCGGCCCTTCTTAAGCAGGAGCGCGACCTGACCCGGCCGGAAGGGCTTCCCGGGCGTAATTGGTACAAGCATCAGATTTGGGCGCCGGGACTGACCACGGGGTACGCGGCACAACCCCTGCCCGCCCTGGCGGAGGCGATTGAGAACGGAGATCGGAAGGCCCTGCTCAGAGCCGTCCATCAGCTTCAAAAATCGCTGTTGAAAGCTACCCGAACGGCCAAAAGGGCAGTGGAGCAGTGAATGTAAAAGCGGCAGGCCGATGAACCGGCTTGCCGCTCGTTTTCGTTTTAAGATCACCTCGCCGGCGTGAAGGAAGGGGAAGGTCACCGCCGGAGAGGGCGAGTTGATATTTTCGTCCTTCGGACCTCTAATCAAATTTCCCCCATATGCCCTTATCCTCTTCCATGGCCAACTCTTCGGCCCTCTGGTAGGTTTGCAGCTTGTCCCTCATCTTCTTCCCGTCGATTTCCCAATCGCTTGGATAGACCTTCAGGTATCCCTCCCTTAACAGTAATAGAGCGATATCTTCGTCATTTACATAAACGAATCCCGTTCCACGGTCTCTAGAAGCTATTTCAAAATTCGGTTTACACACCAAATAATGAATGCGATCAGGCAAAAAGCTCTATATATATGCAAATATCGGTCATACCGAACTACCAACCGACGGTAATTGGTCATCCACCCGAAGCAGCGTTCAATGATCCAACGCCGGCGGTATCCCTCTCCCACACGGATGGGGCGGCCACGACGGGGTTTGCGGCTTTTTCGATGAATGGTGGCAATGGTGGGCTTGATCCCCCGTCGGCGCAACCAGATTCGGAAAGAACGGCTGTCATAAGCTTTGTCAGCCACCAATTCCTTGGGCCGCGTTCGGGGACGTCCCCGCCTTTGCGGTACCCGAACCGTTTTCAGGGTGGCTTCCGCCAACCGGATTTCATGATGTTGGGCGCTGTCCAGATACAGACCGATCGGCACCCCGTTTCCATCCGATACCATCAT
>NZ_PVNE01000033.1 GCF_003001905.1 Planifilum fimeticola | reverse complement strand
AAACATCAAAAAAATGGCCTTGCTCCTCTCGAAGAGAGGAAAAGGCTTTGTGATCCGCCTAATTTACCAAATCTAATTTCCTTTATCTGTTTATTTCCCATAAACATGCAACCCCTGGCGCTTTTCTTGCGAAAAGAGCCAGGGGGTTTGTCATCAATCTCAGCCGAGAAGATTCTTCTCGGCTGGTTTTATTTTTAAATACTTCATACAAAACCAAAGACGAGGCGCTTGTGGTCCCCATCACGACGATCGTCATCACCGGCGGGCTCGCCTTGGCGGTCATCGGACCCGTCACCCGTCACCTCGGGGACCTGCTCACCCAGGGAATCGTGATGATCTACGATGCCGCCCCGGCGGTGGGAGCTTTGCTTTTCGGTTCCCTGTACGCTCCCCTGGTGATCACGGGGATGCACCACATGTTCATCGCCGTCGACCTGCAACTGATCACTCAAAACGGCGGCACCTTCATCTGGCCGATGATCGCCCTGTCCAATATCGCCCAGGGAAGCGCCGCCCTCGCCATGTTCTGGGTCGCCAAAAACGCCAACGAGAAGAGCATGGCTTCCACCTCGGCCCTGTCCGCCTATTTCGGCATCACCGAACCGGCGATGTTCGGGGTGAACCTGCGGCACAAATTCCCCTTCTACGCGGCGATCACCGGGTCGGCTTTGGCGGCGATCTTCGTCTCCCTCAACGGCGTGTTGGCACCCGCCATCGGCGTCGGGGGACTGCCGGCCTTCATCTCCATCATGGTGCAACACATCCCGATGTTCCTGGTCGGCATGGCGATTGTCCTCATCGTGCCCTTCCTGCTCACGGTTCTGCTCCACAACATCAGCAAAAAAAGGGCTCAAAAATCCCAAGCCTGATCCCCTGATGAAGTAGCGGGGCCGGTTTCCCGACGAACCACTTGCGGAAACCAGCCCCTTCCCTTTTGTCTCCTCGCCATCAAGTCAAGGAGGCGGAACCCCATGAAGAACCTCAGAAACGAAGACTGGAGAAAATCGGTCATCTATCAGATCTACCCCAAAAGCTTTTACAGCGCCAAAAACCAACCCACCGGAGATCTCGCGGGAATCATTGAAAAACTGGACTACCTCGCGCACCTGGGCATCGATTACATCTGGCTCACGCCGATCTATCCGTCCCCGCAAAGGGACAACGGCTATGATGTGAGCGACTACTATGCCATCGACCCCCGCTACGGGACGATGGAAGAGTTCAAAACGCTGCTCGAGGAAGCGCGCCGGCGCAGAATCGGGATTATCCTGGACATGGTGTTCAACCACACGTCCACCGAACACCAATGGTTTCAGGAGGCCCGCAAATCCCCGGACAGTCCGTACCGCTCCTTTTATATCTGGCGGGACCGACCCAACAACTGGCGCTCCAAATTCGGCGGTTCCGCCTGGGAATACGATGAGGTAGCCCGGCAATATTACCTGCATCTGTTCGACAAAACCCAGGCGGATCTGAACTGGGAAAACGAACAGGTGCGGCGGGAAATCTACAACATCATGAAGTTCTGGGCCGACATGGGCGTCGCGGGATTCCGCCTGGACGTCATCAATCTGATCTCCAAGGATCAGCGCTTTCCGGACGCCACCGGAGAGGGGCCGATGAACGACGGCCGCAAATTTTACACCGACGGCCCCAGGGTCCACGAGTTCCTTCAGGAAATGCACCGGGAGGTGCTGGAAGGCACCAACCTGATCACCGTGGGGGAAATGTCCTCCACCACCATCGAACACGGGGTGAAATACTCCCGGCCGGACCGGAAGGAACTGAACATGATTTTCAGCTTTCACCACATGAAGGTGGATTATCCCGGCGGTGAGAAATGGGTGAAAGGCTCCTTCGACCTCTTGAAATTGAAAAAAGTGATGTCCGAATGGCAAAGGGGGATGCATGAAGGCGGGGGTTGGAACGCCCTCTTCTGGTGCAACCACGATCAGCCCCGCGTCGTCTCCCGGTTTGGAAACGACACCGTCTTTCGGCGCGAGTCGGCCACCATGCTGGCCACGGCGCTGCACATGCTTCAGGGCACTCCCTATATTTATCAGGGAGAAGAAATCGGCATGACCAACCCCTATTTTGAATCCATCGATGATTACCGCGATGTGGAAACCCTGAACGCCTACCGCCTCCACCCGGACAAAGAGGCCGTCATGGAAGCCATCAAGCAAAAATCCCGGGACAACGCGCGCACGCCCATGCAGTGGAACAGCGAAAAACATGCCGGATTCTCCACCGCAGAGCCCTGGATCAAAGTGGCTCCCAATTACAAGGAGATCAACGTGGAAAAAGAACTCAAGGATCCGCAGTCCATCCTCCATCACTACAGGGAATTGATCCGGCTGAGAAAAACCTACGATATCATCACCTACGGAAAGTACGAACCCCTACTCGAAGACCATCCCCGGCTGTGGGTATATACCCGCAGACTGGAAGGCGAAGCGCTTCTGGTCGTGAACAACTTTTCCGATGCGGAGACCGAATTCCTCCTGCCCGAAGGACTCCCCTTCGCCCGTTGGAACAGCCGGGTGCTCATCTCCAACTACGAAGACGCCCCTTCCGATTTCAGACGAATTCTCTTAAGGCCCTATGAATCCGTCGTCTTCCACTTCACCCGGTGACAACGGACACAGCAAATTCCCGGACGACAGCTCGTCCGGGTTTTCTTCGTTCCTTACAATCCGATTGCAGCCCGATGGATGATGAATGCCTCGGAAACGCGATCATACGCCTCCCACTACTATTCCGAGTGAATCCGCTGCGCCGTGCAGGAAGGTAGCCTCCCGGAACGGTCTCAGCATACGGTCAGGCTGATGGATCGCCCGCTCCGCGCTTTGAGTGTCCGGAGAGACACTTCTCACGGGCTCCCCGGAGAAACATGACTCCACTCAACGTACCTCTTCCTCCCCCTGCGCGATCGGGTTTTCCTCATAACTGATCCAATCGCTGAAACTTCCGGCGTACAGGCGCCCCTCCCGACCCGCAAGATGAAGGGCCAGCAAATTGGCGCAAGCCGTCACCCCGGAACCGCAGTAGACGATGGGACGCTCCCCTTCGGGAATGAAGGAAAAATCGCGCCTGAGCTCCTCCCGCGATTTCCACCGCTGCCCTTCCGCCAGGTTGTTTTTCCAAAAGCGGTTCACCGCTCCGGGGATGTGTCCCGCCTTGGCATCGATGGGTTCAAACTTCCCCGCATACCGCTCGGGATCCCGGGAATCGATCAAAAGCCCCCGGTGACGCCTCACTTCCTCCATGCCCACCAACCATTCGGGATGACGGATTTGGGGGATGAACCGGGCGGGCGAAGGCTGGATCCGCTCCGCCGTCACGGGATACCCTTTCTCCTTCCACCCCTGATACCCCCCGTCCAGCACCGCCGTCCGTTCATGGCCCAGATAGCGGAGCAGCCACCACAGGCGGGCCGCCATCGCTCCTCCCTGATCGTCGTAGGCGACAACGGTTTTGGACGGATCGATTCCGGCCTTCCCCAACTTCCCCGCGAATGCATTCGTCTCTGGCAGGGGGTGTCGGCCGCCGTGTCGGCCGACGGGACCGGAGAGATCCTTCTCCAAATCCAGGTAGACGGCTCCCGGAATATGATCCTGTTCATACGCTATTCGGCCCGCATCGGGCTTTCCCAGTTCGAAACGGCAATCCACGACAACCAGGTCGGAATCCCCCAACCTATCCCGCAACCACTCCGGTGATACGATTGCTGACGGTAACACGCACATCCTCCTTCCCGGAATCCGTCCGGTCCTTTCCCCCTCCAATGCGGAACACAGGCCCTCCCGGCAACCGGCCCAGGCCGGCCGATGCAGGCGGCGGACCTCCTCCCGCTCTACCCCTTCTCCCCAACCGGTATGCTCCACGATCACCCGGTCTTTCCTCTCCCTCCTCAAAGCGACCGTCACGGACGTGGGAGTCCTCCTGATTCATTCAGCCGCAAAACGATCCGGTCCCTTCCGGGTAAGGCCGGCCGTCTCAATCGGCTCCACCGCCTTGAACACACATCCCTCGGTCGACTGGTGGTCAGAGGCCTCCGGTACGGCCTTCGCCCGTACCCGGGGGCAATCCCCATCAATCGATCCGGATCCGTTCAAGCCGGCCAAACCGCTTCCAAAGGCGTGCAATGGTGGTTTCTTGACGAAGGATTTGGGCCAATCGTCTAAATCCTCTCTGATCCGCAGATATTCGGTCCTATCCTTCACCGGGTTCGTCGCCGCCTTCGTCATCGTACTTCCTGCAGCGCACGTAACCCCGAAAGGCGGCCTCCACCCGGCGTCCCCACTGAAAGAGGGCCGTTTCCTGTCCGACAGCGGTGATGAGCTGAAGACCGATCGGCAGCCCGGACCGGTCGGTCCCCACGGGGATGGTCAGGGACGACAGCCCGAAGGTATTGGCATAGGCGACATACGGAAGATACCGGAGAAAGGTTTTGCGGATGGAAAAAAGTTCCGCATACACTTTTCCGTGTTCAGGGGCGGCACAGTGGTACACCGGAAAAACCAGCACGCGGTTTCGCAAAAATGCCTCCACCTCCCGTCCCCCTTCGCGGAGCTCCTCCGACATGCGCACCCACTCCTTCCCGGAGGGACGGAAAAGGCGTGTGCCCAGCAGTGCCCAGGTCAGGTAGGGATGAAGATCCGCCCTCCCCTTCAGGCGCGCCTTCACATACTCCAGAAAAATGCCTGAAAACCCCTTTTCCCCGCACAGCCGAACCAGCTCCTCCCCGCCGTCGTGGGACATGATCCACTGCCACATCTGGGCCGCCCGCTCGAAGCGGGGAGGATACTCCGCGTGGGAAGAGCGGGGGGTGAACTCCCGGCGGACCGCATCCAAATATTCGACCGTCTCCTCCCCCACCGGCGCGTCGGGATGGGGAGGAGGAACCACCAGCTGAAACGCGTCCGCATCCGCCGGGGGCGGCTTCTGAATGGCAAGGATCTCGTTGATCAATTCCGCATCCCTCACCGATTTGGCAAGGGCGCCGATTCCAAACATGGAAACCTGATGGGGCTCCTTCACCTCCGGAAATGCTCCTGCGGGGGAAACCCGGCGGTTGCCCGACTTAAAGCCGATCACTCCGTTGAAATGGGCGGGAAATCGGATCGATCCGTCGATGTCGGAACCGATGCCCACCGCGGCGCCGCCCACCGCCATCAGGGCTCCTTCCCCGCCGCTGGAGCCGCCGGCGGTGCGGCTCAGATCCCAGGGGTTGTTGGTTCGGCCGAACAGCGTGTTCTCCGTCTCCTGGCAATAACACAGGGCGGGAGTGTTGGTCTTCCCCAGAATCACCGCCCCTTCTTCCTTCAAACGCCTCACGATCTCCGCGTCTTCCCGGTCCACCTCCTCCCTGCGGCGGGGCAGTCCGCCGGTGGTGTGCATCCCCTTGACAAAAAAGGCTTCCTTCATGCTGATGGGAACGCCCCACAACCTCCCCTTCGCCCTGCCCTCCTTAAGCAGCCGGTCCCGTTCCTCCGCCTCCCGCCTGGCCTCGTCAAACCGGGGCTCGATCATCGCCCGAATGCGGGGATTGACCCGCTCGATGTGTCGGATGTATCCATCGACGGCCTCGGCGGACGTGATCTCCCCCGACCGGATCTTCTCGGCCAGGGTGAAGGCGTCCATGTCAAGAAGCTCCCTCATCGCCTCACCACCAACTGGATGATTGATCAGATTTCGCACGCGCCCCTCGGATAATTGTCAATCCAATCATTCCTTTGACAAGGCGTAAAATTCCTTCCGGTTATCCTATTTGGATGGCCGACGAAAAAACTCCTTCCGCGGAAGCCCGCTTATTCCCCCGTTCCGGAAATCCTACCTATCTAACCATTGAGGGAAAGGAGCGCTCCCCCTGCCGCACACAGGAGAACGACCGCCCAGGTCGGCACTTTCCAAATCCCCAGCATAGCGAAGCCGAACAGCGCCAAACCGAAATCCGACGGGTTCCGGATCGCTTCGGTCCACAGGGGATCATACAGGGCCGCCAACAAAATCCCCACCACCGCGGCATTGATCCCGTCCAAGGCCCTTTGAAACCCCGGGCGCTGGCGAATCCACTCCCAAAACGGAAGCGCCCCGATGATCAACAAAAAGGAGGGGAAAAAGATTGCCGCCGTTGCCAACAACGCTCCCGGCCACCCGCTGATCAGCGTCCCCAGGTAGGATGCAAAGGTGAAGAGCGGCCCCGGCACGGCTTGAGCCGCCCCGTACCCGGCGAGGAACTGATCAGGGGTCATCCACCCGGGCGACACGACTTCCGCCTCCAGGAGCGGAAGCACCACGTGGCCGCCGCCGAACACCAGCGAACCCGTCCGGTAAAAGCTGTCCAGAATCGCCATCCAGCGGCTCGATGCGATTTGCCGCAGCACCGGGAAGAGGAGAAGCAACCCGAAAAACAGCGCCCAAGAAATCCATGCGGCCTTCCGGGAAACGGGAATCCGAAGCGGAGCGGCTCCCCGGTCGGAATCCCGGGGCAAAAACCGCCAACCGATCAACCCGGCGGAGACGATGATCAGCACCTGGCTCAGCGTCGAATGCCAAATCACCGCGACGATGGCCGATAACACGGCGATCGTCGCCCGGGGACGATCCGGAGCCAACGTCCGGGCCATCCCCCAGACGGCTTGGGCGACCACCGCCACCGCGACGACCAATAAACCGTGGATCCACTCCGTCTCCTTGATCTGAGATCCCTGCAAGACATACGCGAACGCCATCAACGCCAAGGCGGAGGGAAGGGTAAATCCCGTCCAAAAAGCCAGCGCCCCCGGTAATCCCGCCCGGATCAGACCGACGGCGATCCCCACTTGACTGCTCGCCGGTCCCGGGAGCATCTGACACAGGGCCACAAGATCCGCATACGCCTTTTCATCCAGCCATTGTCGCCGGATCACGTATTCCTCCCGATAGTATCCCAGATGGGCAATGGGACCGCCGAAGGAAGTCAGCCCCAGCCGAACGGCGACTCTCAACACCTCCAGGGCGGATCCCCTCTGCGCCTTGTGGGTTTCCGAAACGCGCTCTCTTTCAGCCAAGTCCCGCTCCCTCCGATTCCGCCGCAGGCCATCGTAGGCCCTTCAACATCTCCCTACCCCTCCCGGTTTTCATTTACACACTCCGAACGCGCAACCGCACCTCATGGCCGTACGCCTGCCGGGGTCGGTTTGACGGTCCGTCCGCATCCTCGGGGATCGTCCTCCCCTCCGATTTTTGATAAATTGAATAAAGAACCCTCGGGAAAGGGGTAGAAAACATGAACAAAAAAATCAAGGAACTGAGCCTGTGGATGAAGGATAAGGGCATCGACCTCACCTTGCTCACATCCACAGCCAACATCTTGTATCTGACCCGATTCCACTGCGATCCCCACGAACGTCTCCTGGGCCTGTTCGTCCCCGCCGATGAGGAGCCCTTCCTGGTCTGCCCCCTGATGGAAGTGCAACGGGCGAAGGAGGCGGGCTGGAAAGGGGAGATCCTGGGATACGGCGATGCGGAAGATCCCTGGGATCACATCCGGCAGATTTGGGACCGGCGGCTGAAGTCGGCCGGCACGATCGCCGTGGAGAAGGAGCACCTTTCCCACGGGCGGGCGGAACGGCTCCTCGCGCTGAATCCCGGGGCAACCCTGGTCCCCGTCGAGGAAAAGATGTATGAACTTCGCGCGATCAAGGACCAGGAAGAAATCCGCCTGCTCGCCAAGGCGGCCCGGCTGGCCGACTACGGAGTCGAAATCGGCATCGACGCCTTGCGGGAAGGTTGCACGGAGATCGAAATCGTCGCCGAAATCGAATACGAGCTGAAGAAAAAAGGAGTTCAGGGGATGTCCTTCTCCACCACCGTCCTGTTCGGTGAAAAGACGGCCCTCCCCCACGGCGTTCCCGGCAGCCGCAAACTGTCTTCCGGAGACTTGGTGCTGTTCGACCTCGGTGTCATCGTGGACGGGTATTGTTCCGACATCACCCGAACTGTCGCATACCGGCGAATCGACGATTCGCACCGGCAAATCTACGAGACGGTTTTGAGAGCCCAGCAGGCCGCCCTCGGGCGCTGCTCCCCCGGCACCCCCATCAGTGAAGTCGACCAGGCGGCGCGGAAGGTGATCACCGCCGCCGGATACGGGGACCGGTTCCCCCACCGCGTCGGTCACGGGCTGGGCCTGGAGGTTCATGAATTCCCCTCCATGAGCGCTTCCAACGATCAGACGCTGCGGGAGGGCATGGTATTCACCGTCGAACCCGGCATTTACATCCCCGGAAAGGGCGGCGTTCGGATCGAGGATGATGTGGCCATCACCCGGGAAGGGTGCGATATCCTGACCAAGTTCCCCAAGGAACTGCGAGTGGTCGAATAAAAAGGAAACTGCGCGGGATCGGTGCAGGATTTCAAACAATCTGCTAGGCGCAATAACATATCATTGCTTCAACAGGCTATATAGTCCGTGCGGCTCGGAAATAAGCCGACCGAAGAGCGGCGCTGTCATCATATCCCGATGCGAAATCGTCCTGGTAATTTGCGTGAGTCAAAAACCCGGCTCCGTAAGTCCGAAGGAGCCGGGTTTGGTCATTCCGCTTTTTTTCTCAACCGCGGGCGATACCATTCATCCACGAGCCAGAACACCGCTGCGAACGCCGCTCCCAACATCACCGCAAAAATCTTTAACCTGCTATCTCCCCCTCCATCTCCCTCACCGAGAAGGTCGTTCATCACCAACGCGCCTCCGCCGACATGAATGATAAAGGCCCACAAAGGCCGAAATGGGAGCTTTTTACTGACCCAGTCGGAAAGAAGAGATACGGGAATTCCTGCAAATAACAAAGCCGCTCCGCTGTAAAATCCCAAAAAAATTGGAGCATATAGAATATACGAAGGCGATTTTATTGCAGCACCAATTAGTGCAAAAACTATCAACGTCAATAACCATGTGGCAGAACACGCGACCAATTTTCTTTCGATCAGCAAGAATGGAACCGATTTTTTCTCTATCACCCGAATCGCCTCCCCGCAACAAACAAATGAAAAACGATATTCCAATTCTATTCTTGCTTCTGTTCCGATAACCCTTTTTTTGGGACAGGAGAAACTCTCCTTCAGATACTCTACGAAAAGGGGGCGTTACCTCTTAAACCTGTGCACCGCTCGGAAGGCCGTCCCTACCTCCGCAGGGCCATCCGTTTCATATTTTCAGTAAAAACCGATAAAATGATCGTGAAATCTATAAAACGAAATAGTATCATAGAAGTGTGGAGGAATCCGGCTGACAACGACAGAAGGGAGGATTTCCTTGCGAACGCTTCGATCATTGGCCCTCGCCCTGTTCCTGCTCCTCTCCTTTCATCCGCAAGTCCTTGCCTCGGAGGAGGATTCTCAGCGGGACAACGCAAGCGCCTCCGAACCTCCCACCCAGCAGCTCCCCTCTCCCACCAAGCTGGAGGCCAAGGCGGTTCGGGTGATCGACGGGACCACCGTAGAGGTGAGCCTGTCGGATGGCCGGCGGGAGACGGTTCGGTTCCTGCAGGTCCATGTGCCCACGGGCCGTTCCTGCACGCCGAAAGCCGTAGACTTGGTCAAAAGGATGGTGCTCGGAAAGACCGTGCAGTTGGAATTGGATCATCCGAAGAGGGACGGGAACGGACGCCTCTTGGCGTATGTCTACGTGAACGGAAAATCCGTACAACAGGCCCTTCTCAACGAGGGACTTGCAAAGGTTGCCCCCCGTCCGGCCGACGGCAAGTATGTGGATCAATACCGGGTCTTTGAAGATCACGCCAAGGCGTTGGAAAAGGGGATATGGGCATCCTCCGCCTGCAAAAATGAGGATCGGGCGAAGGGCTCAGCCGAGGGAAAGGAAACCGGAAATAACGATCACAACCCTAACAACACGCTGAAACAGTCGAAATCCGGCAACAGCGGCGGCCGGCTGCCGAAGACCGGGACGCAGCATCCGGCCCATGCATTGATCGGCGCCGGAATCCTCCTGATCGGCCTCTTCATCTACCGGCGTACCGCTTGAAAATGGGGCGGGGACTCTTCCCCGCCCTTTAAACAACGGCCGGGCTCCGGTAGAACAGGCATTTTCTGAAAGCCGTTCAAACGAAACCCGGCTCAATTTTTTTCGCTTTATATAATTTCAGACCGGGAGGGTCGATCCCTCCCGGCGCTTTTATCTGAAAGTCTTTGATCTTGGCCTCAAAATCCATTTTATTCAACTTTCGTCACGAATCAATCCCGATTTCTTCTTCACCAAAAAAAAATTTATCTTCAGGATTCAATCCCCCTTCAGGCAACACCCGTCTTTTCAACCATCCCCGGGCGCGAGTCCCCCTCTTCACCCCCCGATCAGAATGGCAAGACCGGTGGAAAGGATCAGACCGAAAACCACGGGGAAAAAATTTTTTCTCACCAGATCGACGGTTGACACCCTCGTAAATCCTGCCACCGCCACCAGCGAAGACCATGCGATGATGGTTCCTCCTCCGCTCCAGATCGCTCCCATTTGGCCGATGGCGGCCAGCATGGCGGGATCCGTCCCGGAGGCTTCCGCCAGCGCGCCGGCCAGTCCGCCGGTCAGCGGAAGTCCGGAAAATCCGGAACCGTCCAACCCGGTCATCATGCCGACAATCAACAGGCCGAATCCGGCCAGAAAGCGGTTGTCCGGTATCAACGATTGGGCGCTGTTTATGAGATCAAACAGGAAGGCAGGCGCGCGCTCCGAATCGGAAAGGATCCCCCCGGAGAAATCCCCGTTTCCCAGAAAGAAGAAGCCGGCAATGGGAATGACGGGTCCCATCGCTTTGACGGCAAAGATCAATCCTTCCACCAGATGGTCGGCAATCCGATCCAGCGCCCGGACTTTCCAATGCGCCACCGTGGCCAGGATCAACAAAAGGGCTCCCACACCGCCGACGAAAGCGGCTCCGTTCTCCCCTTCCAGGTTCCTTCCGCCGCCCAATTTGGAATAGATCATGATGGCGACAATGCTGAGCAGGGCAAGGGGAACCAACACGGCAAACACACTGCCCCACCGGCTCGAAGATTGACCCTGCCCGCCGTCCGTCCCCCCTTTTTTCCCTTGAACGCCGACGACGGACTCCCATTCCCGCTCATTGCGGGGATCTTCGGGACGCCGAATCTTTCGGAACAGGGTCAGGTAGGCCATGCCGATGGCCACGACGCCGGTGATGAGGGATAGAATCATCGCCTTATCCGCCACCTCCGCCGCCGAGACACCCGCGGCCCGGGCACTCAACATCGGGGCCACCTGCATCACATAATCGGAGGACAGCGCCATCCCTTGACCGGCGAGGGCGATCGCCACGGCCGCTCCCATCTTCGGCAGCCCGGCGCGAATCGCCGGAGGCACCAACAGGGCGCACACCAGGGGAACCGTCGGAGTTGGCCAAAAAAACAAGGAGAAAATGTACGTCGCTCCCGTCAGAATCAGAAAGGCCATGTGGCCGTTCACCATCATTCTTCCGATGGGAACCACCATTCGCCGATCCGCTTCCAAATCGTTGAGGGAGCGGAGAAGGGCTACCATGAAGGTGATGATGAGGAAAATGCTGAACAATTCCTTGGCAGCCACCATATTGGCCTTAAAGATCGCCTGCAATCCTCCCGCGAAACTCTTCTCATACACCCAGGCAACGAGCAAGGTTCCGAGCAGGGCCGGAAGGACCACTCCCCGGCGGAACAGCATGGTGCCGATGATCGCCAATGTGACTCCCGCGTAAATCCAATGGGCTACGGTCAGTGTCATGGCAGACCCTCGCTTTCCCTCGGCCTTGGCAAAACCGAGTAGAATAAAATATTCCAAATTTTAATAATTATTTATCCCCCTTCTTTGCGTCAGGCCGTGAGATACAATACAGACAGACTCGGCTCTCACCCATTCCGCACTATCCTATTCATCTCGCCGCCGGAGTGTGTTACTTCCAACGAGAGGAGTGCCTGCATGTGCCTGATTCTTTTCGCTTTCCGGGCTCACCCGGACTACCCTTTGATCGTCGCCGCCAATCGGGATGAATTCATGGACCGGCCGACAGAACCGGCTCAATTTTGGAAGGATCATCCCGACGTGCTGGCCGGACGCGATCAAGTCAAGGGGGGAACGTGGATGGGCATCACCCGCAGAGGACGATTCGCCGCCCTCACCAATTTCCGCGATCCCTTCGCTTCCGTGAAAAATAAAAAGTCCCGCGGCCTGCTGGCGCGGGACTATCTGACGACGGAGATTCCACCCCGAGACTACCTGGAAAGCCTGCAGGAACGGCGCGCGTCCTATCCCGGATTCAATCTGCTGGTCGGCAGTCCCCGGGAACTTTGGTACTATTCCAATCAAAACGGCATGTGCCGCTCCGTTGAGCCCGGAATCCACGGGCTGAGCAACGCCTTTTTGGACACTCCCTGGCCCAAGGTCGTCAAGGGAAAGGAGCGCATCGCAGCCTGCCTTCAAAACCCGGAACCCTCCCGACTCTTTGATCTGTTGGCGGATGAGGAGCCGGCTCCCGACGAACAGCTGCCGGATACCGGCGTCGGCTTGGAAACGGAACGGCTCCTCTCCCCCGCGTTTATCCGGATGACCGGCTACGGCACGCGCTCCTCCACCGTATTGATCGTAAATGCCCGGGGGGAAGTCGACTTCATCGAGCGGACCTTCACTGAAGGAGGGGCAAGGGAGGTGCGCTTCCGCTTTTCCATCCGGGAAGAGTGAAGCGCGGGCCGTCAGCGGCGGTACACCGCCTCCCCGTCCACAACGGTGAGACGTACGGAAGCTTCAGGTAGCGCGGGCAGCGGGACGGAAAGCGGATCGGCATCCAAAACGGCCAGGTCGGCCGGCTGACCGGATTGCACCGGGGCGGTTACCGCCTGCATCGCCGAGAGGCGGGCCGCATGTTCGATCCGATCACTCGCCATGCCCGGATTTTCCCCCGACAGAATTCCGATCGTTTCCTCCGCCGCATTTCGAATCAGTTGCAGGGGGGAGCCGAACTCACCGGGAGGGCAGATTCGAAGCAAACGCTCCGTCGTCAGCCAGTCATACATGTCCATGCAGCGCTCGGGATGCCGTTTTTCCCGAAGGGGTTTCCAGATCCCCGCCAACCAATCGGGGGACATTTCGAGAATCGCCGACAGCTCTTTGGATGCGTAAAGAACCGATTCATTGAACACCGGAGGGAAACAGATCCGGTGCTTGGTCATCAGCCCCTCGGGATGGGTACGGGCATGCAAAAGGGCATGGAAGACCTCCGTGAGGGAGGAACCGCTGATCGGGCGGAAGACCAACTGAAATCCGTTGGCATGGACCAGATAGGAAAGGCGCTTCAATTCCTCCCGGGATCCCCTTTCCTCGGGTCCGGCGTGCACCCGGACGGCTCCCATGCGCACGCGGGTGGAACCGGTCCCTGTCCTCAGGCCGTTCTGAAGGAAATCCATGAAGGCGTCGATGGAAGGGATGCACACCGAAAGGCTGAAGCGGATCCGCAGAGCGTTTCGCTTCTCCAAACCCTCCAGCACGCGCCACAGGACGCGAAACCCCTCCGGGCCGACCGCTTCGTCGCATTCAAGCCGGGTAACGCCTTGCCGCAGGGCCTCCTCCTGCACCTTCAGGACGGCACTCTCCCACCGTTCCGCCTCCGATTCCCCCACCGCCGACCGAAAGGGAAAATTTCCCTCCAATCCGGTAGCCCGAAATTTTTTGCGCCCAAAAATCCGCTGCCAGATTCCCGGCTTGGCATCCGCAGGCGTAGATGCCGTCCGTTCCCCGCGGAAAGCCTCGGGCTTTGCCAGGAGATGCAGATTGGTTTCGCGGAAGCCGGACAGGACCCATCCTCCCTTCACATCCACCCACTCCGTTTCCGGGGAAGTCTGTTTCTCCAGCTCCTCCGCCGAGCCGAGGACGGCCACTCGATTTCCCCTGATTCCGACGGCAACGCTCTCCCAGGTCTCCTCCTCCGTCCAGACCCGGCCGCCGAAGATGACGGTGTCCAACGCTTTCCCGATCCCCTCCCGATCCTTCACCCTTCTCCCGCCTTTCCTTTGTTTAAGGTTGGTTCACCCCCATGAAAACACGTCCCGCCGCCCCTTTCAAGCATAGGTGTTCCACCCGGATGGTGTTCCCGCCTGGTACCAACCGGCTCTCCCCGGGCGGAAGCGCATCAGCAATTCCTTTCGGTAACCGGCAACATGCTCTTCCCCAATCATCGAAAAAAGGGTATAATTTATTTTTCCGGTCCCGATCTCTTTCCACCGCCCATCCCATCTCGGAGAGGAGGCCTCCGACCTTTGTCGGCGAAAGATCATCCGGACTATTCGGAAGAAGTCGAGCGTCTGGTTGAAACCCGGAAAGCCGTCGAAGAATGGCTGGGCAAGGCCCAAAGCTCCCGGGGAGAGCAGCGGAAACACTTCAAGCGGGCGATGAAAGGGTTGAACGTTCGCGACAGCAGCGAAGGGTACATCGATCTCTTGGTCAGCGGCAAATTGATGGATATGCTGATGCGGGACGAAGACCGGTTGCAGGCAATCCGCGAAAAACCCTACTTCTGCCGGATCGATTTTCGACCCGACGGCGCCGGCGAATACGAAAAACTGTACATCGGGAAAACGTCCCTTTTCCGCAGGGATTCCCAGCAGCCGGTGATCGTCGACTGGCGCGCCCCCATCGCCACCCTCTACTATGAGGCGCGCCCGGGACCCGTCTCCTATTCGTCGGAAACGGAAACGGTGACCGGCCATCTCTCCCTGAAGCGTCAGTATGAAATCGAGTCGGGAGAACTCGTGGAGATCCGGGACATCGACGTCACCGCCCGGGACGATCTGCTGGCGGCATCCCTTCGCAAAAGCGCCGACCGCCGACTGAACGAGATCATTTCCACCATCCAGGCGGAGCAGAACCGGGTCATCCGGGCGGATCTCGACTTTCCCCTGCTGGTGCAGGGTGCGGCGGGAAGCGGAAAAACGACGATCGCCCTCCACCGGATCGCCTACTGCCTGTACCACCGGGCGGAAACCTTTGATCCCGAACAGATGATGATTCTCGCCCCCAACCGCCTCTTCCTCGGATACGTGGCCGACGTGTTGCCGGAGCTGGGCGTTCTGGACGTGTACCAGACCACCTTCCCGGACTTCTTCCGCGAAGAAGTCGGAAAAAAGATGGAGCTGGCGGATCCGGACCAAAAGCTCCTGCGGTTCATCCAAAGGGAAGAGAGCGAACCGACCCTCCTCCTGGAAAAATGGTGCTCCCGCTTCAAAGGATCGATGACCTTCAAAGAGGTCGTGGATGCCTACATCGAGGAGGTGTTGGAGCAGCTCGCCCCCCGGGAGGATTTTATCCTGGGGAAAAAATACCTCATCCGGACCAAAGAGGAGATCAACCGGTGGCTGAGAGTAGATTACGCCTACCTTCCCATCTACCGGCGCCTGGAGAAAATCCGGCAGGTCCTCGGGCGGGAACTGAAGCGGAAAACCGAAGAGGTCGTGAAACAGGCGGAGCAGTACTACGACGAAAAAATCGAGCAAGTCCGTTACCGCATCCGGGATCCCGAGAAGCGGCGGGAACGGGTGATCCATTGGATGGACCGAAAGGAAGCGGTGCTGGAAAAGATTCGGAAGGCCTCCGCTTCCCTGCTACCTCGCTATATGGCCGCGTTTCGCAAAAAGGATGTCTTCTCCCATTACCGGGAGCTCTTCAGAAATGAAGAACGCTTCCGCTCCCTGTCCCTTCCGGCGGAAAACATCCGTTACCTGTGTCAAACCGCTTCCGAATCCTTGGACCGCAAACAGTTGGAAATGGAAGATACCGCCGCCCTCCTCTACCTGAAGCATCGACTTTACGGAATCCCCAACAGGCGAAAAATCAAACACGTCGTCATCGACGAGGCCCAGGATTTCAGCGTGTTCCAGATTTACGCGCTGAAAGAAGCAATCGGAACGCGGATCTTTACCATCTTCGGGGACCTGGCCCAGGGCATCCACAGCTACCGGGGAATCACCGATTGGCAAGAAGTTCTGGACCACGTCTTTCCGGAAGACCGCTGCCAGTTCCTCACCCTGGAAAAGAGCTACCGGACCACCGTGGAAATCATGGAACTGGCCAACCAGATCATCGGTCTGATGAACGCCCCCGGCATCCTTCCCGCCCGGCCGGTGGTGCGCCACGGGGACAAACCCCTCATCCGCCTGTTCGACGACCCCGAAGAGCCGGTGGACTGGATCCGGAACGAACTGGAACGGGCAAAAACCAACGGCTTTCGCTCCGTCGCCGTCATCGGCCGCTCCCTTCGGGAATGCCGAAAGATCGAAAAACTGCTGAAGCGGAGAACGGACTGGTCCCTCCAGCTCCTGACGGGGGAATCCACCTTCGAAGACGCGGATATCATCATCGTGCCCGCCCATACGGCCAAGGGACTGGAGTTTGATCTGGCGATCCTCCTCATGTTGGATGAGCCCTACACCCGCGACGAACTCGACCTGAAACTTCTGTATGTGGCCATGACCCGCCCCCTTCACCGGCTGGCCATCTTCGCTCGAAACGGGATGTTTCCGCTGCTGGAGGAGTTGGATCCGGCGAAGTACTGCAAAAAGTGTAGGTAAGAATCGGAGAAGGAACGGATCACAATTGACTCACTTTCGTCTACACATGGCTGAGGGGGTTGTGCCGCGAGTGCCTTTGCTATTGCAACGAAACGGAGCGGCACAACCCCCTTCGGCCACCAGACAAGGGGGTTTGCACCGAATTTGGTGAGAGCGATTGCGCCGATTTTTTCCGCTCAAGAAAAAACGACCCATCCCACCTCATCCCTTCCAATCCCCTGAGAGACCCGTTTCCGGGGGCGAAATCTTGCCGGCGCTTCTCCATTGACCATTTATTTATTTTTCAATATAATGCCCTTATTCCGCGACTGAAGGAGGAACGCCTTGTGATGTCACCCATTGCCGGAAGGTGTCGTCCCGCCGGAATTTGTCACGGTCATGAAGGGGGCAAAAGGAATTGTTCACCGGCGAAAAAGTGCGACTGCGCGCCTTTAGGGAAGAAGACACCGACCGGTTTGTCGAATGGGAAAGCGATCTGGAAACCCGCCTGCTGATGGATGACGGGATCCCCTTTCCTCCGCAACCGGATAAACTCCGGTCTCTGCCGGAAACCCTGGCTTCAGGGGAAGATGCCTTTCTCTTTGCGGTGGAAACCTTGGGCGGAGAATTTATCGGTTCCCTGGCCCTTTTTGACGTCAATTGGCACCACCGCTTCGCCCGGATCGGCATCTCCATCGGGAAGCCCCATCAGGGGAAGGGATACGGAAGCGACGCCATCCGCATCTTGACCCGATTCGCCTTCCGGCAGATGAATCTCCGAAAACTCAAGTTGACGGTGTTCGCCTTCAACCGTCGGGCGATCCGTGCCTACCAAAAATGCGGTTTCCGGGTGGAGGGCATACTGCGGGAAGAACTGTACCGGAACGGGCAGTACCACGACGTGTTGGTGAGGGGCCTGCTCCGCTCCGATTTCCCGCACTGAAAGAGCTGAAACCGATCTCCGCGGAACAAAACTGCGATTAAGACGGTTTGCCCCCTGCGACCCGCAGGGGGCTTGCATTTTTCTCTATAGGGATTTCCGATAAACACAGCGAGCAACTGCTCCTTGTCCATTGTTCACTGGGATTAAAAGGACGCTTTCCTCCGCTTTTTTCCCATTCTCCGGATCCAAGTGACCGCCAGCAGTAGAAGCGGCGCGAACACCCCGAACACGGAGGAATAGGGCGTCCAGTAGATGTTCACGCTCTCGGTCAGATAAACCTCGCTGGGAACACTGGTTTCGGCAAAGATCATCATGGCGACCGCCAACGGAATGGAAAACAGGCGTGCATCGGGAACGCGCAACAGCGTGCGGATTCCATCCAGAGCAAAAGCAAAGCAGACGATTAACTTGATCTGCACGCAGGCGATCCAGGCGATCAGCGTCAGGGCTTCAATGCGTTCGATGACATCGGTGATCCCCGCTTGTTGGGCCAGGGCGTACAACGGATAAGTGAGATGGGCGGACCATTCGGCTCCGAAAACCATCAGGGTGAACAGGATGGCCAGCGCTAGAAATACCGCCCCCAGAAAATATGCCACGGTCATCCCCCGGAGAAATCCGGTGGTTTCCTCCACCTGCGGAAGGATCCACCCGGTCACGATGACCGTCTCCAGAAAAGGGAAGCCCACGGCGGGATACGCTCCGGCGGCAAGTCGCCTCCATCCTCCGCCCAGGATCGGGAGGAGGTTTTCGGGGTGGAGCCTTCCGATCAGCAACAGAAAGGTCAACGCAATCACCACGATGACGATGATGAGCAACATTTGGCTGAAACGACCGAGGATTTCGGGGCCCAGGCGATAGGCATAGACGGCGACGACCAGGATCAGGAGATGAAACAGCCACAGCGGCGTCCTCGGTTGCAGCATCATCGTCTCGAACATACCCGCATCATTGGTGACGAGAACTCCGAGGTGGATCGCGTAAAACACATATCCGGCCCCCAACAAGGCGCCCGCATAAGGTCCCATGACGGACTGGCACACGTCCACCAGGGATCGCCTTTTATGCATTTGACACAAGATAACCACCATCAGAGGAGTTAGCCATCCGATCAAGGCGGCAAGAGGGACGGACAGCCAAGCGTCCTGTTTGGCCAAAGCGGTGATGATGGCGGGTATATTCAGGATGGCTGTTCCCAGGATAAAGAGGAACATCACAGTCTGGGCTTGGATCGGAGTCATCAATCGATCCTTTATCACACCACTCCCCCTTTCAACCAATCAAACAAGGGGCGTGCCACAGGATCCATCAACCAAATCATCGGTTGGTTGAGATTGGGCAGCGGAAGATCTCCAAATTGCATCAGAATAAGCGCAACATCCATCCCGTACAGCAGGGCACAACCCATCCACAGCCGGAAGGTCTTGGGGGAGGGATCCATCCTCCATTCCCCGATGGCGGCGAGTAGGAATGCGATGGAAAGGGCGATTCCATACATACGTCATCTTCCTTTCGGACTTTCCCTGCCGCTGTGCTGCAATCGCACAGCGATATCGATACGGAATTTCGCCTGCGGCCAAATCCGGTCGCTCCATTGGCCCTTCACCTTTTTCCAGTAAGAGGGATGATATTGAGCCAACAGATTCCCCAATTGGCAATAATCCGCCCGAAACCGTTGGGATGTCCGCAGACTCCTGCGGATTTCGCCGGTCACCTCGCGGGCAACCCGCCCCTCCAATTTCCGGAGGGCGGAAATCCGGTTGAAATCCTCCGACGTGTTGATCTCCTGGATATGCCCCTTCACCACACCTTTCATCGTGAAAGTAAGAGGCCGGAGCGAAGTCACTTCCGTCTTGATCTTCCCGCCTTCCAACCAGACCGTGACACTTCCCCGTTTGGTTCGAATGATGTCCGTTCCGCTCTTCAACAGATTTTTGATCAAAAGATAACCCCGGATCTCCGGAAAATCCACGCGGCCCACCTTTCTCCCGTCTTTTAACACGGCGGCCCCATTAAAGGAGACATCCCCCTCCGTCTCCCTCGCTTCCACCAGCAGCATATCCTTAACCTCGCCGTATTTGACCTGCAACAAATCAAACATCGTGGTCAAGAGCGCCTCACCGGATTCATAGGATTCCTGGTTGATCCTTCTCAAGACGAATCCCCCCAAAAGGGGAGGCTCCACTTTGCGCTCCAAGAATCGGCCCGCGTCGGTACCGGCCACCAGCGCGACGACGATGTCCCGCCGCATTTCGTGGTAGCGTTGAGCGACATCGAGCAGTTGAAACAGACTCTCCCGCCGTGCCAACTCCTCGTTGATCAGGAGCATCTCCATATGAGACCAAAGTCTTCGACGGGAATCCCTCCGGCTGATGTTGCGAACGGCATCGAGCACGGAGTACCCCTCCGCCTGTTTGACGTAATAGGGATGGGGGCGTTCCTGTTGACGCACCATTGCCGTGGGATCGGCGAACTGGATCGTCAGGCGGTAAGGTGCCTGTTTCCCCGGATCGACGGCCGCACCGCTGACGATCGAAAGTTGTTTGATGTCCCTCGCCGACCAGCACCCGCTTGTCGACAAAAGGATCAAAAACAGGGCCATCCACCACGGATACCGCACGTCATCTCCTCCTCCGCCTGCCGAAAAGGGGCTTGTTTTTCAAAAAGGCCGGTTGACGCTGAACGGAGGGCATCGGAAATCGAATGAACACATCGCGCCAGTCACCTGAGCGACCGGGAACAACCGGTGACAGATAGGGGAACCCGAAGGATTTCAGGGATAACAGGTGCAACATGATCAGAAACGTCGCGATGATCAACCCGTAAATCCCGATAAAGGCGGCAAACAGCAGGATCGGAAAGCGCAGAACACGCAATCCGTAGGACAGATGGAAGGCCGAAATCGTAAAGGAGGAAAGACCGGTCGTGGCCGTAACGATCACCGTCACCGGAGCGACCAACCCGGCATTGATCATCGCTTCGCCCACGATCAAAGCCCCGACGATGCTTACGGCCTGTCCCGCCGGCGGCGGAAGACGGATGCCCGCCTCCCGCATCAGTTCAAAGGATACCTCCATCAGAAAAATCTCCAACACCGTCGGCAGGGGTACTCCTTCCCGCTGGGCGACCAGCCGGAAAAACAGCTCCGTGGGAATGAGCTCCGGACGGTACATGACGATCACAACGTAAATGGAAGGCAAAAACAGGGCAAAAAAGGCGGAGATATAGCGGACGATCCGGATGGCCGAAGCCGGAAGGAAGTGAAAATAATAGTCCTCCGACGGATGCAGCAGATCGAACAGAGTTGTGGGCGCGATCAAGGCATAGGGGGAGCCGTCGGTGAGAAGAATGACCCGACCCTCCAACAGACTGGCCACGGCTTTGTCCGGGCGCTCCGTATAATATAGCTGCGGAAACGGAGTCAGGGGATGATCGGCAATAAGTTGTTCCAGATTTCCCGAATCAAAGATGAACTTTTTAATCCTTCGAACCCGCCTGCGCACTTCCTCCACCAATTCGGGCCGGGCAATCCCGTCGAGATAACAAAATGCAATCCGGCTCTTCGCGATTTTGCCCACTTTTACTATTTCGATCCGGAAGCGTTCCGTGGCCAATCTTCGCCGAATCAGCCCGATCGAATCGATGATTGATTCATTGAAGGCTTCATGGGAGCCACGAATCACCACTTCCGTGATCGGCTTGGAAATATCCCGGCGTTTCATATCTTCGACACACGCAGCCAGGGCTCCACGCCGACCGTCCATCAAGATGACGGCAAAGCCGTCCAATAACAGTTCCAACAGCTCAACCTCGTCCTTGATCTGCCGGACATCCCCCGTGTGGATATGTCGATAGAGGTCTTCCTTGGTCAAAGCCCGTTCTCCGGCAGCCCGGTTTAACGGTGCAATCACATCCCGCTCCAGCGTATCGTTGTTGCACAAGCTGGAAAAGAATCCGACGGCAAGCTCCGTCTTCCCTGAAATGCGCCGAAACGTCAAGTCGTGGGAGGATAACAATTTCTCCAGATTTTTCACATCGCGATCCAAATGTCCGGTCAACTCAAAATCAGCCGTATCCATCGATCGATCGGAACGGCCTTTTCCCCGGAACAACCTCATGGAAAATCCCCCCTAGCCTATGCCTGGTTATTATTTCCTCGTCCGCGCCTCAATATGTAAACATCAAATTGAACGTTTACGTCATCGCCGCGTCGGGAAAGCGAATTTTGGACTTCCATTCATACTTAAAGGGGGATCCTGCATGGCTCATCCCGATCGCGCCATCGATCCCGCCATCGTGGAGCACCTCCGCTCCCTCATCGCCGGCGGCATGATGGATAAATATCCTCTCCTCGGTGAAGGATTGAGCGGCAAAGTCTATGAATTTGAGGAATATGCGGTCAAAGTGTTCAAGCCGGATGCCGGCGAAAGAAATGATGCGGTCCTGTTATCCCGCCTTTCGGGTCACGCCTCCTTCCCCCGGATGCACTACCGGGAGAAAGGATGGATGGTTGTGGACAAGGTGAACGGCCCTACCCTGTGGCAAGCCCTTCAGGGGGGAGAAAAACTGGAGGGGCATCTGTACGAACAAATCGAGGCAGCGGTGGAGCATTGCTATGCACGGGGCGTGATTCCCGACGACCTCCACCTGAACAACATCATGGTGGATCAAGAGGGGCGGGTGAAATTTGTGGATGTGGGCCGCTTTTTCCAGACCGAACGCGCGGCGGCCCATAAAGAGGCGTTGACGGAAGACCTGGAAACATTGAAATACTGCGGCCTGTTCCGGTTGTTCTCTTCCTCCAAACCGAAGAAAAAGCTCCGTTGGTTTTCCTCCGACCGTCACCGCCGCCGCAGCCACAGCGGCTCCTCCCCGCGGCGACGGCGCCATTTTTCGTCGGACCGGCACTGGCGTCGCAAAAAATCCTCCTGGTGAGCTTCATCAAAAAAGCCTGGTCTCTGAACCAGGCCTTTTTGTGTCGCCAATCATTGTTCCCTCACTTTGAAAACCAGCCGTATCAATTCCGATTATTTCCCCAATGCAATATTCCTTTATCAACAGGTATTGTTGTTATATCCGATGAAACTGCAGGCTCACCGCAGTCACCTGGATAGTCCCTTCTCCGAAGTGGATGTCAACGCCCAAACAGGCAAAAACTGCGTGCCCCGGAGATCCGCACGGTTGAATCGGGATGGAGACGGAATCGCTTGCGACAGCTTGCCAAAGGAAAAGCAGACCGGCCACAGGCCGGTCCCTAACTTAACCGAAGTCTTTTATTGCGCCAACCCGGGCGGCTTCACTTCTCACGGTTGCGCCGGCAGTGCTCGCTCCGGACCACTTCCTGACGGATTCGACAGTAGCTGTGTTTGGACCCGGAAACCCTCTCACTCCCAAAACTTGCGGTCCAGCACCCGGTACTGGATCGCCTCCGCCATGTGCTCCTCCCGGATCTTCTCCTCCCCCGCCAGGTCGGCAATGGTCCGCGCCACCTTGAGGATGCGGCCGTGGGCCCGGGCGCTGAGTCCGAGGGAGTCGAAGGCCGCCCGGAGCAGGCGGCGGGACGCATCGTCCAGAGGACAATGGCGGCGGATGTCCGACGGGCTCATCCCGCTGTTGGTCTGGTTAGCTCTCCCCTTAAACCGCTCCTCCTGGATCCGCCGCGCCCGATTGACCCGTTCCCGGATCGTCGCGGAGCTCTCCCCTGACTTCGTGGATGTGAGGGTCTTGAAGTCCACCCGCGGTACTTCCACGTGGATGTCGATGCGGTCCAGCAAGGGCCCCGATATCTTGGAACGGTACCGTTGCACCTGGCGGGCGGTACACGTGCAGGGTCGATCCTCCTCCCAACCGAAAAAACCGCAGGGGCAAGCATGCAGAGAACAACCTTGACCTTTCCCTCACCAAACAGACAAAAATGCGGTCCCTTCGATCTCCCTTTTACGACGAAAGCGGGAAAACTCCTGCCGCTCGAATCAGACAGGCCCGAATCAAAAAGGGGCTCTCAATCAAGGAATTATCCGAGATCACGGGGATCAGCACCACAAGCATCAGCAAAATGGAAAACAATCACTCCCGACCTTCCCTCCCCAATTTGCGGACATTGGCTCAGGTGCTGGACGTTCCCATTGCTTTCTTGGGCTGCTTCGAAAACCTTCCGGAACAAACAATCGGTCAAAGGATCAGGAAGGCCCGCTTGTATCACGGATTCACGAAAGAAGAATTTGCGCAGCAGATCGACGTCAATGAGAAGACTCTGCGAAAGTGGGAAACCGGATATTTCGAACCCCTGCCCCATCACCTGGATACTTTGGCCCCATACTTCAAGGCTTTGAATACGAAAGACTACCATTGACGGAAATAGTCGGGGTGTTTTTCGCGCCAACGTCGGGCGGATTCGATGCGTTTTTCACGGTTGCGCTGGTAGTGTTCGTGCTGGACCTCCACCCGACAGATTCGACAGTAACTGTCCAGCACGTCGGGCTTGGCTTTGGATACGGTGACATCTAATGGGGTTCAGTCGAAACTGTTTACCAAAAAATCTTTTTGAATGCAGGACCTCTGGCTGAGGTCGCCGCTCACCCAAAAAACATCACCCCATACAGAATTACACGCCCTGGTATGTCTTTGTTGGGTCTCTTTTATCTTGACGCCGGATGCTGCGACTCATCTGGCGTCTATTTGTTGTCTGGGGGGAGACAAACCACTACAATACAATAAGGTGCAGCAACCTATCACGTACGAAGAAGGGTGGCGAAGTATTTGAGCATTCTGGTTTTGTACGGCAGTCAACGTGAGGAGAGCAACGCCAAAAAGCTGACCCAGGTGGTATTGGAAGGAATCCCCCATCATGCGATCGATCTCAGGAATCACACCATCCTTCCCATCGATGATCGCCGTCATGTTCCGGGCGGATTTCTACCTGTAGACGATGATTACGATACCGTCATCCAAGAGGTGTTGCGCCACGATACGCTGATTTTCAGCTTGCCGATCTATTGGTACGGTATTCCGGGGCGGATGAAAAATTTTTTCGACCGATGGTCGGTCAGCCTGCGGGATTCCCGTTTTGATTTTAAGGAAATCATGCGGCGCAAAACCGCCTACACCATTGCCGTCGGCGGTGACAATCCCCGTGTCAAAGGCTTGCCACTCATTCAACAATTCCAGTACATCTTCGATTTCGTGGGTATAACGTTCGGCGGCTACATCATCGGCCAAGCAAACCAACCGGGGGAAATCGAAAATGACCTCATGGCACTCGCCGAGGCGGAACAGCTGAACCGGATCTTGCGGCAAATCGTTCAGGAATAACTGTAAAAAGACCGGAGTTATCCGGTGCGGCCACTGGCGGTTACAAATGTTTGCGCCGCTCTTCAAAAGAGGGTTCCTTGGATTCCACGGGACTTCTTCACCAGCGGTCCCTGTTCTTACCGGCAAGCGGCATAGGGCCGGCAATCGTTCCGCGGATAGCCCCATTCCGGGATCACGATGCCGAGAGTTTCCTCCGGCCACTCGGCCCGATCGGACTCCTGGTTGCGACCAAATCGGTGGCGGGGATGCTTTTTGCGGCAACGGCTACATCGTTTCAAGGGTATCCTCTCCAAGGCAAGAAAAAAAGACGCTTTCGCGTTAGAATCGAACGGATCCGGTTTTAGGTAGGAAATGAACCGGACGTTCCATGGGGAGGTTTTCCCACCTGTCAATATCAGTCAGGACGAACGCAATGGCGGCTTTGTAACCCCAATTCAAAATAGGGACCGGATCCCTGCCCACTTCCTAATTCTGTTTTAACAACTGCCTGTTTTTGATCAATCCAGCCAAAGCATACAGTACGAGGGTGGTGGCGAAGTGGGCGGAACATTGATTGGGATCCTGCTATACCCGATTCGGAAATGGGTAAGCAATTTTTTTCGAATCGCGTAGGTAGGTTTAATCATGGATAGGCGGGAATAGTGGCGAGTATTGGGGTTTCGACCAGCGGCCTCACCGGGTCTACGACAAGTAGCGGCACCAGTACGGGAACCTCTCCGGCTGGGAAGTCTACCGCTCGCTGGCTGGCGGGGAGTGCTGGTATGACGGGTCCGCCCTACCTGCGGTCAAGGTCTTGCGGGAATTCATCCGAACCCGTGACCCGCGGTCCCAACACCAAACTGGTTCGAATTTCCTCTTTTATGGGAACTAATGTTCGGTTACCCTATAGATGAGGTGAGGGACATGGATCGCGGAAACAAGATGTGGGAGGGGCACAGGGTTATTCTCCCTGAGCACCGGGACCCGTTGTTGGAGCAAAGACAGAGGAAGAATGTGTACCATACGCCGGAGATGGCCGATAATGCGCTGGAGGAAATCAACCGGGTCATCGAATGGTCCCGGGTGAAGAAAAAACCGATCGCGCTGACCTACGCCAACAAGTACGGACCGAAAAGGTTTACCGGCTACGTCACACGCATCGACCCCATCGAGCGGTGGCTGGTGATCCAAAACAGGGAAGACAAGAGGGTGATCCCCCTGTCCAAGATCATCGGAGCCGAAACGGTGACGAACGGGGGATCAACCGAGTAGTCATTTCATGATGTTTCATTCAACACGAACCCTTGAAACACCGGCTCACGCAAGAACCCGGCATGGGTCCGTTTTTTGTACTCCAACCGACAGCGGATCCTCGGCTCCAGATAGACAAACCATCGGTCCTCATGGGTCTTGATCGATTGGGCCACCGGGTAGAAGGCTTTCTGTTCGGTCGGCTCGATCCCAAGTTCCATGATCCCTCCCGGTCTAAGTTGCCCTTCTTCCTCAATGGCAATCAACCATACCAGCTCGTCTTCCGGTATCCGGTAACCACCACTTCGGCCTCTTTCCAGTGGATCACCTTTTGCCAAGACCATGAGCGTTTCCCCGGTTGGTAAGGGGTATCTTTCCGCTTGATGACAATGCCCTCCAAATTGTACAGCGGGTCCAAAGTTTAGTGATCCTTGTTTTCGCCAATCTTTTTCTTGCCAGGCTCAAAGTAGTATTAGGAAAAGAAGTTTTAAAACCATCGGCTAAAAACGGTCGATTTCCCTATCTGAATTTGTCGAAATGAGTAGTATTTTTAAAATGGACTAATATTTACGTTATGTTGTATAATAGTGTTGCAAGACAAACATATCAGGGAGGATGTGGGTGAAATGATCAAACGTTGGTTTGGGTTGTTTATTTCGGTTCTGTTGACCTTGTCCACTTTTGGTCTGACTCCGTCCTCTGCAAATGCTTCCCCGCAAACACCTGAAGAAAAGGCAAGTAAAGAAAAAGCAATCCAAATCGCAAAGGAGTACATTCAAAGGAGTTCGTCGGATTTGTCAAATCGACTGAGTAAGTTACGAGGAAAAGATGTTACGTTTGAAGAAGTTAATAAAGTAATTTCCGATTACTACAAGCAAAACCCTGCGCCCCAAATGGTAGCCAATGACCCCACGATATCGATAGAGGACGTTTTCCCCAAAAAGGTAGAAAAGTATAAAAGTAGGAACAAAGGAAAACCTTTTGTTATCACCGATTTTTTGAAGAAACAACGGCAAAATGAAGAAGATGGAGAACTAATTTCGCTAAATCGTAAAAATGATGGGACAATCGACGTTTTTGTATCTGATATCGGGGGCGTTATTGGGTGTGAATTTGGAACCGTAGATAATGAGCTGAGCAAAAAGGCAAAAACAAAATCCAGTGGAAATGTTGGGATTGCTGCTTACACACCGACTAAGAGGACAACTTGTGTTGCATATACTGCTCTTGGAGACAGAGCGTTCACATTATGGGCGGAAGGCCGATTTTACTATGACGGCAAAACAAGTTGGATTACCCATGCAGATGGGGATTACCAGCGACATCTTTTCGGATCCACAATGGTTCTAGAACCAAGAGCACTGGGGAAAATGAGAACAGTGTATATAGAGGGTCACAGATATTCGGAGGTATACTCTCGTTTGTATTATGAAGCAGTATTCGGAATAAGATGGGCAGGTATTGTCTTGGCTAGTGACACTGTAGAGACCTCGGTTGGTGTTACTGTGACCGGTAATACCTACGGGAGATGTATTAGGTTGTAAGGCTACATTTGAAGTTGAAGAGTCAGGATATTGTAAAACCTGGCTCTTCACCATATTATTAAGTAAGAGTCTGGAAAAGGTTTCGTGGACACAAACAATTTAATGGAGTGATTGGCGTGGCTATTTTACGCTTCATAAGCCTTTGCTTGTTGACCGGATTGTTGATTTATTTTGTCTATACGTTTATTCCCGAAGCGCTTAACATCATTTTCTGGGGTGCTGTAATTATCCTTCCTGCGCTCCTTTATTTGGCGTTCAGGGAAGAATGGAAACGGTTGACCAAAAAGAAAAACGAGTAGGAGGTGGGGGCTACCCGCCACCCCCTCACACCAGTGTAAGTACCTGTTGGTAATCCGCACCTCGTAAACCGGGATTTTGTCATGTTGATCATCATGGAGCAGCGAAGACCTGCTCCGTTTTGTTCGGTAAACTTCACAACACGAATCCTTGAAACACCGTCTCACGCAGAAATCCGGCGTGGGTTCTTTTTTTGTACTTCACCCGACAGCGGATCCGCGGCTCCAGATAGACAAACCGTCGGTCTTCATGGGTCTTAATCGATTGAGCCACCAGATAAAAGGCCTTCCGTTCGGTCGGACCCATACCAAGTTCCATGATTCCTCCCGGTCTGAGCCCATCTTCCTCGACAGAAATCAACCACCCCGGCTCATCTTTCCGGTACCCAGTAATGACCACTTCGGCTTCTTTCCAGTGAATCACCTTCTGCCACGACCAAGAGCGTTTTCCCGGCTGGTAAGGAGCATCTTTCCTCTTGATGACAATGCCCTCCAACCCGGCATCCCCTGTAGCCTGAAAAAGGCCCGTTGCGCCACCCTCAATGAATCGAATCCGTGCCAAGACGTCGTTCTCTTTCACGACCTCATCCAGCAAGGCCTTCCTCTCCACCAGCGGAAGGTCAACAACCGATTTTCCCCGGTGGTACAGGATATCAAAAACCACGTACTGAACCGGAAGCTCCCGGACCAACCGCTCGATCTTCTTAGGATTCCGGGCCTGAAGCCGCTTCATGACCCACTCAAAATCCGATCGGCCGTGGTCATCCGTAACGATCAGTTCCCCATCCAGCACCGTTCCTTTGGGAATGGAGAACTGCTTTAACTCCGGGAATCGCGCCGACACCTCATTCCCGTGTCGGGTGTAAGCCTTCATCCCGTCTATCGTGGACAAGATCAATCGAAACCCGTCCATCTTGGGTTCCGCAATGATTCCCTCATTGTCAAAAGGCCGCTCAGCTTTCTGTACCAACATGGGAGAGATAAACATTTCGATCACCTATTCCCAGAATATCAGAACGGATGATCGATGGAGGCTGGGAAACGAAGGGAAATCCATTCGAGGTTTCGAAAAATCATAAAGGGGGTGATACGGAATGGCTATCAAAATAGGAGAATCGGATAAGTTGGCGAAACAGTGGGGAAATAAACCTTGTTCCCATCCTTCTGTTGAAAAGGAAATTGATTGGTATGGAATGCAAACGGGAGATGTCATTTGCACGCAATGTGGCGCCGCTTTCTTTGGTAAAGATGCTTGGAGGAAAGCGCGGGAAAAAGCACTGGAAGAGGAAAAGAAGCGTGGAAAATAAAATCCCAACCAAACACGGTTGGGTTGGGATTTTGTTTTTATTCCTCTATACAAAAAAGGCTGTTGCCCCCTTCTTTGCAACAGCCTCATCCCTTCCGTGATGGAAGAGTTTTAAGGGACTGAAAATGAGGGTTCCCATGTCAAGCGTCAGTGAAAATGTCACCATAACACATCTGTGATTTTGTCACCTTAACCTTGGTCTGACAGCCTGCTAACCCGATGACGACTGGCCATGACCTCGATTTTGAGGTATCATGGAGTCGGGTTTTGGTGTTACCCAGGCTTTGCGCCATGGGTGATTGGGAGCAGGCTTACGGGGCTTCGTAACGCCTGCTTTTTCTTTTTCCGGCTTTGACGCAGGCTTTCGAACCGGTTTTTCCACCCGCTTGACGGGCAGGATCTCCCCGTTACGCTCGATGCACACTGAACCGTCCAGGGTCTGGCGAACCTCCACCTCCGTTTTGAGCGGAAGGATGCGGTCGGATACGATCTTGTATGTGTGCCCCTGGTACGAGATCGTTTGACCTGAACCCACTTTCCGGTATACCCCTCGGTAGCAGAGGATGTGCTTCAAGGCGCGGGGGTGGGTGTAAGGGACGAAGGCGGAATCTTTTTCAGCCGGCTCCACGGCGAACAGCCGATTGTGTTTTTCGATCAACTCGGGCAGAACCGCGTTTCCTTCGTCGACGGAGCCGACATTTCGCAAACGGAGCTCAATGATCCAGCGGTCCTGTGTTGTCTGGAAGCATCGCTCAATCCGTCCCTTGGCTTGCGGAGACAGGGCTTTGATATGCCCGATCCCCAATTCCTCCAGGGCCAGTCCAAACTGCGTTTTTTGGGGACTGAGACCGGCCAGTTCCTGTTCCACCGTCAATGTCTCGTTGGGGGACGCGAAGATGCGGTGACGATCGGTATAGACAGCGACAGGAAGGCCATGGTTCTGGATTACATCCGTGAGGAGACGGAAATATCCGGCCAAGTCCTCCGTGGGTTGGAACCGGGCCGCCAGGATGGCACCGGTGGCATCATCCACCGCTTTCAACAACACGCAAGGCTCTCCCCGGTCTTCAAACCAGGCATGGGGGCTGGCATCGAGGTGAACCAACAAGCCGGCTTGCGGTTTTCGCGGCCGGGGACGATGGGCTTTGGGGGGACGGCGTTTGCGTGCCGGTCGGATCCCGGCGGAGCGCAAGACTCGCCGCACGGTGGAAGGGCTGACCCGGATGCCCTCGTACTCCGCCAGCAATTCAGCAAAGTGATGGTCGTTGGATCCTTTATACCGTTCGCTTTGGTACAACTCCCGATGGTGTGTCGCAGGTCTTCCGACAAGGCATGCGCCGGCTTTCTTCCCCGGTTCTTATGTACAATCCCTTCTTCCCCCTCCTGAAGAACCCGGGCTTTGATCCGGTACACCTGTCGAACGCTGAGCCCCAACAGCACAGCGGCTTCACGAGTGGTGATCTGTTGATGAAGGAGACGTTGGATGACAGCCAAACGTTTGACTTCTTTTCTGCTCATGGTAATCGTCTTCTCTCCCATAACTGACATTTTCTCAGACGCGTTATGGGGTGACAATATCACAGACGCACAACAGAAAATGAGGGTTCCCATATACAAACGGAGAGATAGAGATTATGATAAAGTTAAAACCATCACACGGGAGAGCTGAAATGATCCGGGAACTGACGGAAGCGGACAGGCAGAAGGTGTTGGACTTCCTGATGCCGGAAAGCTCATTCAACCTGTTTCTGATCGGCGACATCCACAACTACGGTTTCTGCCGGGAGTTTCAGCGATTGTGGGGTGATTTTGATAACCAGGGGAACCTGCGGGCGGTGTTGCTCAGGTACTACGGGAACTATATCCCGTACTCCCGCAGGAAATTTGACGCGAAGGGGTTTGCCCGTCTGACCTTGGAGAGGGGGGATCTCAAGATCTTCTCCGGGATCAAGGAGATCGTGGACCAGTTCCAGTCACTGAACCTGTTGCCTCTGGACTGGGCCAATCGGCGGAATCTCCATTTTGCCGAACTGGATCGGGCAGAGCAGCTTTTCCTGGACGGTATGAATGATATATATCAAGTGCGCAAGGGAACGATTGACGACGTGCCGGCGATGACGGCCCTGATACACCAGATCGAAGAGTTCGCGCCCGATGACAGCACGGAACCGGCGCTGCGGCAGGCGTTTGAAACCGGCGATGGCCGTACATACGTGGTGACCCGGGAAGGCGAAATGGTGTCCATGGCCCGCACCACGGCCGAAAATCCGCATTCGGCGATGATTGTGGGCGTGGCAACGCATCCCGCACACCGCCGGCAGGGCCTCGCCAGCCTAGCCATGTCTCATCTGTGCCGGGAAGTGCTGGCGGAGGGGAAAAAGCTCTGCCTCTTTTACGATAACCCGGCGGCCGGGACCATCTATCGCCGGATCGGGTTCCGGGAGATCGGGATGTGGAGCATGGTGAATGCAGAACAGGGGAAATGAGGCGGGAATGACATGAAAACAATCGAGATTTGACGGCAACCGGTTGTTTATCATTCGAATTCAACAAAAAAAGCTGTGGACCCTTCTTTGTCAACAGCCTCACCCAACCAAACACGGTCGGGTCTTTTGCTGATTCTTCTAAACAAATCCGGTTAACCAAAAAAGCCCCTCATGGGAGGGACTCGCAAGCCACATTGTCCTTGTCCGGGTCCAACCGATGGGGGTCCTTCTCCGGGCCTCCTGCCGCTTCATAGAACTCCTGCGCTTCCTCTTGGGTCTTGAAGTCCGAACAGTCACGGTCTGAGCCATGGGGATCATAGGGATCGACATTAAATCGTTTTTCCGTCTCGAACCACAGCGTGACCCTCAAATGACGAGCTCTGATACTTCTCCCTGCACCACTTCTCCTCGTTGAACGCTTCATTCGTCACATAACCCGGACATTGCCAAACCCCGAGCTTCTTCTCCTTCGCGAACTGCTCCGCTTCCCTGAATGCATCTAGGTGTCGACGGGACTCGTATACATACCCCACCCGGGCGAGTCCTTTTTCCAAAAGCTCCTCCTGCACGTTCTGTCCGTCCACGTAGACATAGGCCAAAACCCGACCGTATTTGTCCTTCTTCTCCACGTCATATTCCAATGTGATCGTTTCGCTTTCTCCAGTATGTTCTTGGTGAAATCACTGGCCTTTTTCCCCATGGGCTGTTCCCCCAGCTCGGGGTGCTTGGTCTCGGGTGTGTCGATGAGAAGAAAACGAACCGTCTCGACCTTGCCGTCGATCTTCAGCTTGGCAGTATCTCCATCCACATGCTCTACAAACTCCGCTTCTTCGGCGTCCTTCGGTTCCTTTACCGAGTTTTCTCGAAAGTACGCTATACCAGTTGCCGCCTTCTGCAAGAAGCTTTCATCCACCATACTTTCAGGAGATGCCTTATGGGGAGAAGTTACCTCCTGCTCCGACCCACAACCAGCCAAAAACACCAGCACTGAGATCAACAACAGAACCCAGCGACTTCTCATGTATTCGCCCTCCCCACTTTCTTTTGATCCTCGTCGCTAGTCCTTACCGCTTCATTTCTGCCCTTCACTCTGTGACTTAAATTGTTCGATCTGTTTCCTCGTTTAGACCGGTCGGCCTCCAACATGGGTGGCCGGCTCGAGAAGAATGCCACGATCGCGATAGACAGACACCTTGGCCTTAGGCTAAGCTCTCGCACCTCCAATGCCCAGGCTTCGATCTGCTGGATCGCCTGGACCTTCCGCTCTTCATCTCCCTTCTGTTTCGGCTCCCACCGTTCGATCAGGTCTAGTAGCAGTCGGCTGACTTCCTTCTTCCAGTCGGTAGCTCTCACCTCTTCCTCAAAGTAGGTGGCGAACTACTAGTCACTCACCTTGTCGGCGTCCTTCCTCCTGCATTATGGCTTGGAACACTTGCAACCCTGTCTGTACAGCCAAAGCCAGCAATCTCTCTTTGGCGGATTCCATGATATTGGCCAGTGAGATCTGGATGGAAGAATGGCCCTGGTTCTTTTCTTCTCTTTCGTGTAGACTTTTCATAGTGACGGTTTCTCCTTTCTTGGTTTGCCCACCACCGTTATACCAAACGGTTCAGGAGACCGCCACATTCATTTTCCAACGATATTTGGGACATAGCCTACACGTCTCGCGATAAAGGTATCGGGTTGAAAAAAACTTGGACGAAATAAGGACTACAACTGACTCCATATATTCATCCGCACGTGCCTGAGGGAGTTGTGCCGCGAGTGCCTTAGCTATTCAACGAAACGGAGCGGCACGGTGGAAACGCTCGATTGGTCGAGTACCGTTTCCTTGTCGATCCCCCGATTGAAGAGAGGTTTGAAAAGTGATGAAAAGTGTTGACCACAATGTAAGGTATTAGTAATATGGTGTACAAGGAGGTAGATTTTCGTGGAACGAGAGTTTCTCACTACGGCGCAAGCTGCAAAATATCTAGGGGTTAGTGTTTCAACGCTGTACAGAGCAGTTTCCCAAAAGGCTCTCTCATGCATTCGCACACCGGGCGGACAGCGGCGCTTTCTTCGGTCGGAATTGGATGATTACTTGGAACGGAGTCGGTTTAATACAGCTCCGCAAAACCCTAGCCAATACAAACAGGGGAAATCGCTCGTCATGGTAGCAAATGAACCAACCGTTAAGGTGAAATCTGAATACGAATACGTTCCTGACGTGACATCCTCTAAACCAACGAATGAACACTCTCCCAAGGAACGGGAGACCGCCTCAACGGATAAATCCACTCAGGAGCCTTCGAATACGAAGCGTGTGGTTCGCAATACCTTGAACGATCTGTCTGGAAAAGAATGGATTGCCGAAACTAAAACTGTATGGTTTCAGAAAGGCTTGGGAAGTTCTCACCCCGAAGCACAAATTGAACGCCTGCATCCTGCACCATTTTCGTATCAAGACGTTGCTCGTCTTATCAGGTTTTTCACCAAACAGGGACAGAGAGTGTTAGATCCCTTCGTTGGTGTCGGTTCAACCCTAAAAGCCGCTGTCCTTAACGGACGAGATGCAGTCGGCATTGAGATCGTTGAAAAATGGGTTGAACTATCCCACAAAAGAATGGAAACAGAAGTTGGTGAAAGAGCTACCGGGACCTACAAGGTGATCCATGGTGACTCGACAATAGAGATCCCCCGTCTTGCTAGTCAAGGAGAGCTTTTCGACTTTATAGTCACAAGTCCCCCTTACTGGTCCATCCTGGGCAAGAAGCCTGATCATAAAGTCAAAGAGGTCCGCCTCAAGCAAGGAGTAGACGTCAAGTATAGCAATGATGAAAGAGACCTCGGAAACATCGAGGATTATGACCTCTTCTTAGACAGGCTCAGCGAATTTTTCTTGAATTGTTGGGATGTACTCCACCCAGGTAAGTACATGGCGATTGTCGTCAGTGACTTCCGACATGGGTCTAAATACATTCCCTTTCACTCGGACCTGTTAAACCGGCTCACTAAATCCAGCACGCACCGACAGTTTGAATTGCATGGTATCAAGATACTAGTCCAGAACCATAAGAAGCTCTATCCTTACGGGTATCCCAGTACATATGTACCCAACATTCACCACCAGTACGTGTTGATATTCCGAAAGCCTAAAATCAAAGCGAAGAGAGGTACGACTGTTGCCGCTAATTACGAACATCACACAGCAGCTGACTAAGTTTAAGGAGTTACCGTACCGACAACCGCCCTATAATTCAAGGCACTGGGGACACACGCTCCACAATCTATGCTCCTATCCGAGCAAGTTGAAGCCAGCAATCGCCCACATACTTGTGAGGTACTTTACCAAGCCAGGCGACACCGTTCTTGATCCGTTTGCGGGTATAGGTACAGTGCCCCTAGCTTCCTGCCTTGAAGGACGAATTGGGATTGGTGTTGATCTTAACCCGCTAGGATATTGGGCATCGTTGGCCAAGACAAACGTCCCCGATCAGGAGTTCATTCAGCCCATTCTGTCGGATCTAACCGAAAAACTATCTAGAATTGATACGGCCAAGGTCTTGGAGCGTGAGCCGTATGAAGAAGAGATCCGCCAGTTTTTTCACGAGCAGACGTTTGCAGAGATACTCACGACAAGAAGATACCTGTTAGACCGTCTGCAGATGACATCATCAGCCTTGGACCGAGCTGCATTGGCATTTGTAGGAACCTGTGTTGCTCACATTCTTCATGGTAACCGACCATATGCACTAAGTAGGAGAAGTCACAATATCATCCCAATCCCACCCAAAGGCGAATTCCAGTATAAGTCGTTGTTGGTTTCCTTAAGAAAAAAGTTAGTCTCGATGTACAAAGAACCTTTGCCTCCAGAGTATACCCCAGGCCAAGCCTATCATGGCTCCGTTTTGAACTTGCCTTTTGAAGCGAATAGTATTGATACGGTAATCACGTCGCCACCTTTTCTCGGAACAACAGATTTCTTACGCCACAACCGAGTTCGCTTGTGGTTTTGCGGTTGGGATTATGCCTACCAAGCACAACAGAAAACTAGCGGACAGTTCTTTGAGTACGTCAGGACGTGCGACCCATATGTAAACGTCTTGCGAGAATTAGCCCGTGTATTGAAACCCCAAAGTCTTTTGATTATGCATCTTGGCGTGGTCAAGAAATTAGACATGGCAGTAGAAATCGAGCGTCTCGCTCTCGAAAGAAATCTCTTTGAATCTATGGGAATTGTATATGAGGACGCAACTAACCTGGAGAGCCACGGACGAGTTGATCGTGGGAGCACTCACCATCACGCATTTCTGTTCTTACGTAAAAGATGAGTGAATTTTAGGTGAGGTGGGAACCCCTGTGAGGCTATTGACATACCCAGCGGAAAAACCGCTGGGTTTGTATGCTAGTAGGAAGAAAATAGAGAAGAACGGACGGAGGGAGATTATGAAAAAATACCCGCCTTTGCGCCCCTTACTCCTCTTCCAGGAGAGCAAGGCCATTTTCTTGATATTTTGACTCACGGCGGTAAGGAGGCATTGCTCCATTACTCTGGCAAGCCCCCTCATCCGTGCGTAGCGAAGTCCGTACAGTTCCTTCTCATCTGCGATCGCTCGATCGTTTCATTCCTTATGCTTGTAGAGCTCTTTTCCCCGCTCGCTTAACCGGTTCTGACAAACCCACTCCTTGGCATCTTCCCATACGTGGCGGGTGATGGTTTTTACATGGTTCTTCGAACACGTGCACCAGGATAAAAATGGACAATCCCGACATGATTGAGGATCGGACTTGTACTCGCGGTATCCTTGGCGGTTAGTTGTTCGGTAAGTCAGTTCATTGTTTTCCCGGACATTTGTACACATTACACTCAGCGTTGTACTTGAACTGCCATTTGTGAAACAATCCTGTTTGCGGATGGAAACGATGATGAGCAATGACGGCAAAGATCCCTTGCTCTTTCAAGGCATGGCAAATCGGACTCGTCAGGTATCCGGCGTCCAGCGCCACGGCTTCCACTTCAAAGCCGAAACGTTCCTTCTGCCGTTTCAGACGAGCCAAGTAGGGGTTTGGCGTCGTGCAGGTTTCCCGGTGTGACGTGCACGTCTGTAATGAGGTTGTGTTTGCCGTCCAGATAGAAACCCTTCCGGTTTGCTTCTCGCACCATGCAGCCGCTTCCGGATCATCAATAGCACGCTAACCTATGATCAGTTTGTCTGATGGAGACGGGACCAATCCTGGAAACAGCTTCTGGAGCCTATTTTAACCAAGTTAGATGCCGTCGGGGAACTTGTGACGGAAAAGAACGGTCCTTAACTGTTTGATCACCCCGGGTCAACAGGAAGAGCACCCTAATTAAAACACGTTATGGATGCCAGTGGAAAGACGGACCGGGCACGGCCGGTCGTTAACTGCCGATCGGGAATACAGCTATCTCATCTGTCGGGCTTTTCTCCGTCGGCGAGGAATTCCACACACGTTCCCTGAACGGAGAAATCAGAAAGTACAAAGCTCCCGACGACGGGGAGACCTTTAGCCTTTAACCGGGAGATATTTGCCCGTTGCAATGTAATGGAGTGCAGTGGTGCGTCAATCGTCTGAATCAGTAGAGGAGAATCGCCACCCGTTATGATAAACGAGGGTTCAACTTCAGTGCTGCTATCATCATTGTTGCCTTCATGATCCGGTTAACTTCTTGAATCATCAGACACGCCCTAGAAGCGTTGTGAAATAGTCCTGTATACAAACGGCTACTTACGAAAACATCCACCTGAATTGACATGACAATCCAAAGCTGTGTTCGTTTCGGGGGGAATCG
>NZ_PVNE01000032.1 GCF_003001905.1 Planifilum fimeticola | reverse complement strand
TGGGTTCGTCCTGAACATATAAAAACCTTCCTTCGGAATTGTTTTATTCCGAATTCAACAAAAAAGGCTGTTGACCCTTCTTTGTCAACAGCCTCACCCGGCGCCTTTACGGGCGCCGGGTTTTGATTTTGAAGGTCGGGCGGGGCAAGCCGTATCCGGCCGAAGACGAAAGGCCCGGGGAACTAATCCCCGAGCCTGTAATAGCGGATGCCGCCGTTTTCTTCTTTTTTCACCGCTCCCCATTCCTCCAGCAGGTCCAGGTGGCCGAGGGTTTCCGACATGGCCAAGGGGAGCTGTTCCAGATACTTGGTCGGGAAAAGTCTTTTGCAGAGCTCGAAACAAGTCAGCGCATCCCCCTCGGACAGGATGTCGCGCAGGGCGCGGGCGCGCTTTTCCTGCTGGCCAAGCCGCTCTTCGATCAGGGAATGGGCCCGGGTGATCTCTTTTCCGTGTCCGGCGAGGACCCGTGCCAAATCCATTTCGAGACAGCTCCTGAGGGATTCGCGATACTGGAGAAGCGGTTTGGCCCGCTTGTCTTCGCCGGGGTAGGGAGGTTCGATTAGGGCGTTGGAGGAGACGTGAGCGATCAGATGATCTCCCCCGATCATCAGCCCGTCCGCCTCCCGGTAGAGGGAGATGTGGCTTTGGGCATGCCCCTTCGTCTCCTTGACCCTCCATCCGGGCATCCCCGGGATCTCGTCACCCTCCGCGACTTCCCAGTCCAGATCCGTCCGGCAATTGAAACTCTGCAGCAGTTGGTACAGCTGAATGTTGGGCTCAATGAGGGTTTCCTCCACGCCCTCCGAGCGGTACAGCTCTTCCATGTACCGGTACCATTTGCGGTAAAAGGCTTCGTCCCGCCGGATCCAGGGGCGGTTCCGCGGGTGGCCGATGAGGCGGATGTCCCCGTTTTCCCGGAGGTAGTCGAGCAGTCCCACATGGTCGATATGGTGGTGGGTCAGCACGACCTGCTCGATGTCCGAAGGGGAGTAGCCCCGATCCCGCAGCTGGTTTTTCAGGCTTTCCCACGCTTCATCCGTTTTCGGGCCGACGTCCACCAGGGTGAGCGATTCGCTTTCCACCAGATAAACGTTGACGGGGCCGATGGGGAAGGGCGTGGGCAGGGTGATTCGATGGATGCCTTTCAGCTTCGCCGAAGTGTTCAACGCCTTCGCCTCCGGTTCGGTAAAATCGTTGAGGGCCGTTGCTGCGGTGTCGCCGCTTTCGTGCAGCGGCGTGTGGGGCTTGATCCGCTTATGAATGAATGGTCATTCATAACATTTTATCCATATTATAATGGATTTCGCCGAAATCGGCAACCCGGAAAGGGAGATGATCACATAAAAACGAACGCTTAGATATAATTACCGTTTTAATGTTCGTCTTTTTCGTTGACTTCCCCCTCCGGGGCTGTTACACTGTGGGTGATGGGATTTTTCTCATATATGCTCGGGAATAGGGCCCGAGTGTCTCTACCCGGAAACCGTAAATTTCCGGACTATGGGGGAAATCCTCCTTTCGGCGTGCGCAAATGCGCCCGGACGGTGGATTTTTCGGTGGCCCGAAATCCTTGTCCGGGCCATTTTTGTGCCGGGAGAAGACGGCCACCCCCTGTGTCTTGCCGATTTATCGGCTAATATAAGATTCATCCGTTGAAAATACTGCGGATAGGGGAGGAGGAGCATGGAAAAGCCGTTGGTGGGAATCATCATGGGCTCTACGTCGGATTGGCCGACGATGAAACGGGCCGCGGAAGTGCTAGCGGAGCTGGAGATCCCCCACGAAAAGCGGGTGGTATCCGCCCACCGGACGCCTGATGAGATGTTTCGCTACGCGGAGGAAGCCGCGGACCGGGGGATCGAGGTGATCATTGCCGGAGCGGGCGGAGCGGCCCACCTTCCGGGGATGGTGGCGGCCAAGACGGTCTTGCCCGTCATCGGCGTGCCGATCAAGACATCGGCGTTGAACGGTTTGGATTCGCTGCTCTCCATCGTGCAGATGCCCGGCGGCGTGCCCGTGGCCACGGTGGCCATCGGAGAGGCGGGAGCCGTCAATGCCGGCCTCCTGGCGGCGGAGATTTTGGGCGTCAAAGACTCGTCCGTCCGGAAGCGCCTGAACGCCCGGCGGGAGGAGATCCGCCGGCGCGTGTTGGAGACGGCCGATCCGGAGGCGAAGGGATGACGGGACGGGAGGGTGCCGAGGGATTCCCATGGGAAGCACGAGGCTCCCTTCCGGCGTCCGACAAAAACTTTTCACCAGTATACAAAGTGAGTGATCGCCCGTGAAAGCGACAACGGAGATGAAGCGGTCCACCGGACGGGTATTTCTCCCCGGAAGCGTGGTGGGCATCCTAGGCGGGGGACAGCTGGGACGAATGGTGATCCTGGAGGGGCGCAAGATGGGATACCGCTTCGTCACCCTGGATCCCGCCGCCGATTGCCCCGCAGGCCAGGTGGCCGACCGGCACATCGCCAAGGGCTATGATGATCCGGAAGGAGCGGAGGCCCTGGCGGAGGCTGCCGACGTGATCGCCTATGAATTTGAAAACGTCAGCGCGGAAGCCGTTAAGCGTTTAGAGCGGCGGGCGGCGCTTCCCCAGGGAAGCCGGCTGCTGGAGGTGACACAGCACCGCTTGCGGGAGAAGGAGTCCCTCGCGGCGGGCGGTCTTCCGGTCACCCCCTTCCGGGCGGTGAGGAATCCGGAGGAGGCGAAGCGGGCCGCTGAGGAGTTGGGGCTTCCCTGCGTCATGAAGACGGCCACCGGCGGATATGACGGCAAGGGACAGCGGCTCATCCGCTCCGCCGAGGAGGCGGCGTCCAGCTGGACCGATCTTTCCGCCGGGGGCCGGGAGTTGATCCTGGAGCAGTTCGTCCCCTTTCAGAAGGAGCTGTCGGTGGTGGTGGCCCGGGGGATCCGGGGGGAGACGGCCTCGTTTCCCGTGGCGGAGAACATCCACCGGGACCATATTTTGCACCGGACGATCGTTCCCGCTCCCATCGACGAAGGGATCGCCCGGCAGGCGAAGAAGCTGGCCCGGGACGCCGCCGAACACTTGGGGGTTGTGGGCTTGATCGCCGTCGAGATGTTTCTTCTGGAGGACGGACGCCTCTTGATCAACGAGCTGGCACCGCGCCCGCACAATTCCGGTCATTACACCTACGACGCCTGCGCCACCTCTCAATTTGAACAATTTCTGCGGGCGATATGCGGGCTGCCCTTGGGTTCACCCCGGCTGCTCACCCCCGCGGTCATGGTCAATGTTCTTGGGCAGCACCTGCCCGGACTGCTGGAAAAGCTGCCCTACCTGCCTCCGGAGGTGAAGGTGCACCTGTACGGGAAGCGGGAGGCCCGATACGGAAGAAAGATGGGACATGTGACGGTTTTGGCGGACGCGAACGAGGCGCTTGAAATCATTCATCAAATCGGCCTTTGGGAAAAGTAGAAAGGGTTGGGACATCATGATCGAACGTTATACCCGTCCCGAGATGGGAGAGATCTGGACGGAGGAAAACCGGTTCCGCGCCTGGCTTGAGGTGGAGATTCTCGCCTGTGAAGCCTGGGCGGAGCTGGGGGTGATTCCCCGGGAAGACGTGGAGAAGATCCGGAAAAACGCCCGGATCGACGTCGCCCGCATTCACGAGATCGAGCGGGAGACCCGGCACGACGTGGTGGCTTTCACCCGGGCGGTGGCGGAAACCCTGGGACCCGAGTCCAAATGGGTCCATTACGGGCTCACCTCCACCGACGTGGTGGACACGGCCTTGTCCTATCTGTTGCTTCAGGCCAACCGGATCTTGCTTGAGGATATCGACCGCTTTTTGGAGGTGCTGAAGAAAAAGGCCCTCAGGTACAAGGACACCGTGATGATGGGGCGCACCCACGGGGTGCACGCGGAGCCCACCACCTTCGGCCTGAAAATGGCTCTGTGGTATGCGGAGATGAAGCGAAACCGGGAGCGGTTCGTCCGGGCGATGGAGGAAGTGCGGGTGGGGAAAATCTCCGGCGCCGTGGGCACCTACGCCAACATCGATCCCTTCGTGGAGGAGTATGTGTGCCGGAAACTGGGTCTTGAGCCCGCGCCCATCTCGACTCAGACCCTGCAAAGGGACCGCCACGCGGCGTACATGGCCACCCTGGCCCTGGTCGCCACCTCCTTGGACAAGTTTGCCACCGAGATCCGCGGATTGCAGAAGAGCGAGACCCGCGAGGTGGAGGAGGCCTTCAAGAAGGGGCAAAAAGGCTCCTCGGCCATGCCCCACAAGCGGAATCCCGTCGGTTCGGAAAATGTGAGCGGCCTGGCCCGGGTGATCCGGGGACACATGGTTTCCGCCTACGAAAACGTCCCCCTGTGGCACGAGCGGGACATCTCCCACTCCTCCGTGGAGCGGGTGATTCTGCCCGACGCGACGATCCTCCTCAACTACCTCCTCAACCGCTTTGCGGGGATTGTGGAGGAGCTGACCGTGTTCCCGGAAAACATGAAGCGGAACATGGAGCGCACCTTCGGCCTGATCTATTCCCAGCGGGTCCTCCTCACCCTCATCGACAAGGGCTTGAAGCGGGAAGAGGCCTACGACCGGGTACAGCGACTCGCGATGCGGGCCTGGGAGGAACAGCGGCCCTTCCGCCCGCTGGTGGAGGCGGATGAGGTGATTTCCGAGGTTCTCACGCCGGAGGAGATCGCCGACTGTTTCGACTACCGATACCATCTGAAACACGTGGATACCCTGTTCCGCCGGCTGGGCCTGTTGGACGAGTGATCGGGCGGTCAAACCTTTGGAGAGGAGTCGGAAAGACATGAACCGGGGTGAACTGCTGTACGAGGGGAAGGCGAAAAAGCTGTTTAGGACGGAGGACCCGGATGTGGTGCGGGTGGTGTACAAGGATGATGCCACCGCCTTTGACGGGAAGAAGAAGGGGAATCTCCCGGGCAAGGGGGAGATGAACAACCGGATCAGCGCTTTCTTTTTCCGCTATTTGGCCAAGAACGGGGTGGACAACCACTTTGTCCGCCGGCTCTCGCCGACGGAGCAGCTGGTCCGGAAGGTTAAGATCCTTCCCTTGGAAGTGGTGGTACGGAACCGGGCGGCCGGCTCCCTCGCCAAGCGGCTGGGGCTGGAGGAGGGGACGCCCCTGCCCCGGCCGGTGGTGGAGTTTTATTACAAGAACGATGAACTGGGGGATCCGCTGATCAATGAGGATCACATCGCCGTGCTCCGGCTGGCGACTCCGGATCAGCTGGAGGAGATGAAGAATATCGCCCTGCGCGTCAATGGGCTGCTGATGGAGCTGATGGAGGGACGCGGGGTGATTCTGGTGGATTTCAAGCTGGAGTTCGGCCTGGACCGGGACGGCCGGCTCCTGCTGGCGGACGAGATCTCACCGGATACCTGCCGCTTTTGGGATGCCGGTACGGAAGAAAAGCTGGACAAGGATCGCTTTCGCCGGGACCTGGGGGACGTGGTGGAGGCGTACCGCGAAATTTGGCGACGGCTGGGAGGAGAAACCCGTGATTAAGGCCACGATTACCGTGAAACTGAAACCGGGCGTGTTGGATCCGCAGGGGGAGGCGGTCAAAGGGACGCTGCACACCCTGGGATTCGGTGAAGTGACCGATTTGCGCATCGGGAAGACGATGGAGGTTTGGCTGGATGCCGATGATCCGGCGCCGGCGGAGGAACGGGTGAAGGCGATGTGTGAGCAACTGCTGGCCAATCCGGTCATCGAGACCTATTCCTTCTCGCTGGAGGAGGGGGTCTGATGCGCTTCGCCGTTCCCGTTTTTCCCGGTTCCAACTGTGACGTGGATTGCGTGAAGGCGGTGGAGGACGTTCTGGATCAGCCCGTGGATCGGGTGTGGCACACCCAGACCGATCTGTCCGGCTATGACGCCATCATCCTCCCCGGCGGCTTCTCCTACGGAGACTACCTGCGGACGGGGGCCCTGGCCCGCTTTTCTCCGGTGATGGAAGGCGTGAGGGAGGCGGCCGCGAAGGGAAAACTGGTCGTCGGCATCTGCAACGGCTTTCAGATCCTGCTCGAGGCGGGGCTGCTTCCCGGAGCGATGAGGCGGAACGATCACCTGCAGTTCCGCTGCGACATTCAGCCTTTGCGGGTGGAAAACGCCCGGCTCCCCTTCACCCGGGATTACCGGGAGGGGGAGACGATCCGCATCCCCATCGCCCACGGTGAGGGAAACTATTACTGCGACGACGAAACCCTGGCGGAGCTTAAGCGAAACAATCAGATCGTCTTCCGCTACGCCGGGGAAAACCCGAACGGTTCGGTGGACGACATCGCCGGGATCGTCAACCGGGAGGGGAATGTGCTCGGAATGATGCCGCATCCGGAACGGGCGGTCCACAGCTGGATGGGTTCGGCGGACGGGGTGCGATTCTTTACTTCGATGCTGAAATATTGGAGGGAGAGCGGTGCAGCCTAAGCAAACGACCCTTTCCCGGGAGCCGGGACCGGAGATGATCCGCGACAGGAAACTGTACCGGGAGATGGGGTTGACCGATGAAGAATACGAGCGGGTGGTCCGCTGCCTCGGCCGGCTGCCCAACTGGACGGAGACGGGCATCTACAGCGTGATGTGGTCGGAACACTGCAGTTACAAAAACTCCAAGCCGCTTCTCAGGCGCTTTCCCGTCGACGGTCCCCGGGTTCTGCAGGGGCCCGGGGAGGGGGCCGGCGTGATCGACATCGGCGACGGGCAGGCGGTGGTGTTTAAGATCGAAAGCCACAACCACCCGTCGGCCGTGGAGCCCTTCCAGGGGGCGGCGACGGGCGTCGGCGGAATCATTCGCGACGTCTTCTCCATGGGGGCGCGTCCGGTTGCCCTGCTCAATTCCCTCCGGTTCGGAGCTCTGGACCACCCCCGGGTCCGCTATCTGTTCGGCCAGGTGGTGGCCGGGATCGCCCACTACGGCAACTGTGTCGGGATTCCCACCGTGGGCGGCGAAGTCTGCTTCGATCCCCGTTACGAGGGCAATCCCCTGGTGAACGCCATGTGCGTGGGCATCCTCGACCACGGGGATCTGCAGAAGGGAGTGGCGTCCGGCGAGGGCAATCCGGTGATCTACGTGGGGGCCAGCACCGGACGGGACGGCATTCACGGGGCCACCTTCGCTTCCGAAGAGCTGAACGAAGCCTCCGAGGAAAAGCGCCCCTCGGTGCAGGTGGGGGATCCCTTCAAGGAGAAATTGCTCCTTGAAGCGTGTCTGGAGATGGTGAAGGAGAACTTGTTGGTCGGAATCCAGGACATGGGAGCCGCCGGCCTCACCTGTTCCAGCGCCGAGATGGCGGCCAAAGGAGAGGTCGGCATGGTGCTGGACCTGGACCGGGTGCCCCAGCGGGAAGCGGAGATGACCCCCTATGAAATGATGCTGTCGGAGTCCCAGGAGCGGATGCTCCTGGTCGTGGAAACGGGGCGCGAGGCGGACGTGAAGCGCATCTGCGACAAGTGGGGCCTCACCTTCGCCGTGGTCGGGCGGGTGACCGGGGACGGACGGCTGCGACTCCTCCACAAAGGGGAGGAAGTGGCGGACATTCCCGTGCAGACCCTGACGGATGCGCCGGTGTATGTCCGCGAAGGTAAGGAGCCCGATTACTACCGGGAGTTTGCCGCCTTTGATCCGGAGCCGGAGCTTTCGGGGCTCGATCCCCGGGAGGCGCTGATGAAGGTGCTCGCCTCCCCGACGGTGGCCAGCAAGCGTTGGGTGTACCGGCAATACGATCACATGGTGCGCACCGGCACCGCCGTCCGGCCGGGTTCCGACGCGGCGGTGATCGTCCTGCGGGGGACGGACAAGGCGCTGGCGATGTGCACCGACGGAAACGGCCGGTATGTTTATCTCGACCCGAGGCGGGGCGGGGCGATCGCCGTCGCCGAGTCGGCGCGCAACGTGGTCTGCTCCGGAGCGGAGCCTCTGGGCATCACCGACTGCCTCAACTTCGGCAACCCGGAAAAGCCGGAAATTTACTGGCAACTGGCCGGAGCGATCGACGGGATGAGTGAAGCGTGCCGCGCCCTGGGCACTCCGGTGGTCGGCGGGAACGTGAGCCTGTACAACGAGACGAAGGGACAGGCCGTCCTTCCCACCCCCGTCGTCGGCATGGTGGGATTGATCCAAAGCCGCCGGCACATCACCACCCAGTCCTTCAAGGAGGAGGGCGACCTGATTTTCCTCCTGGGCGAGACCAAGGCGGAACTGGGAGGAAGCGAACTGCAGCAGGTGATCACCGGCCGGATCGCCGGACGGCCGCCGGCGATCGACCTGGAAAAGGAAAAGCGCCTTCAGGAAGCGGTGCTGGAAGGGATCCGAAGGGGTTGGGTTTCGTCGGCCCACGACCTGTCCGAGGGCGGGTTGGCCGTCGCGCTGGCGGAGTCCTGCATCAGCGGCGAACGGGGAGCGGAGATCGATGTCCGGACGGATCTGTCGGACATCGCCTTCCTCTTCAGCGAAAGCCAGTCCCGGGTGCTTCTCAGCGCTTCGCCGGACGCGGCGGAGGAGCTCAAAAACTTTTTGCGGGAGCGGGGAGTTCCCTTTGAGCGGATCGGGCGGGTGGCCGGCGGGCACCTCCGGGTGCGCCTGAACGGCCGGGATGTGATCGACGCCGGCGTGCGCGAGCTCTCCGACGTGTGGGAAGGGGCGATACCATGCGCGATGAGTCTGTCTTCGACGAACTGAAGGAAGAGTGCGGGGTGTTCGGCATCGCCGGCCATCCGGAGGCGACCCGGCTCACCTATTACGGGCTGCACGCGCTTCAGCACCGGGGGCAGGAGAGCGCCGGCATCGCCGCCACCGACGGCGGGGCTTTCCGGCACCACCGCGGCATGGGGCTGGTGACGGAGGTGTTTGATGACGACACGCTGCGAAAGCTGTCGGGGCACACCGCCATCGGCCACGTCCGCTACTCCACCACCGGGGAGAGCGGCCTCCTCAACGCCCAGCCCCTGGTGTTCAACTATCCCTTCGGCCCGTTGGCCCTGGCGACCAACGGCAACCTGGTGAACGCGGGACGCCTGAAGCGGGAACTGGAGCGGGAGGGTTCCATTTTCCAGACCACCACCGACACCGAGGTGATCGCTCATCTGATCGCCCGCTCCCGCCGGGAGCGGCTGGAGGATGCCGTCGCCGAGGCCCTGGCGCAGCTGACGGGGGCCTTCGCCCTGTTGATCCTGACCAAGGACCGGCTGTTGGTGGCACAGGATCCTCACGGCCTGCGCCCCCTCTCCATCGGCCGGTTGGGAGACGCCCACGTCTTTTCCTCGGAAACCTGCGCCTTTGACGCCATCGGGGCGGAGCTGATCCGGGAGGTGCAGCCCGGCGAGCTGATCGTCCTGGACCGAAGCGGGTTGCGGAGCCGATCCTTCGCCCCGCCGGCCCGGAGGGCGGTCTGTTCCTTCGAATATATCTACTTCGCCCGCCCTGACAGCGAAATCGGGGGAATCAACGTGCACGCGGCCCGGAAGCGGCTGGGACGGCAGCTGGCCAAGGAAGCCCCCGCCGAAGCGGACGTGGTGACCGGCGTCCCCGATTCCAGCATCTCCGCGGCCATCGGCTATGCGGAGGCGGCGGGCATCCCCTATGAGCTGGGACTGCTCAAGAACCGGTACGTGGGCCGGACCTTCATCCAGCCCAGCCAGGAGATGCGGGAACAAGGGGTCAAGATGAAGCTGTCCGCGGTGCGCAAGGTGGTGGAGGGGAAACGGGTGGTCATGGTGGACGACTCCCTCGTCCGGGGGACCACCAGTCGCCGGATCGTCCGAATGCTCCGGGAGGCCGGGGCAACGGAGGTTCACGTTCGCATCAGTTCTCCGCCGGTCCGGTTTCCCTGTTTCTACGGGATCGATACCTCCGACCGGGATCAGTTGATCGCCGCCAGCCATTCGGTGGAGGAGATCCGTGAAATCATCGGCGCCGACTCGTTGGCCTTTCTGAGCGCCGAGGGGATGCTGGAGGCCATCGGACGCCACCCGGGCGAACTGAACCGCGGACATTGTCTGGCCTGCTTCGACGGGAGGTATCCGACGGAAATCGAAGACGCCATGGTGATGGAGGGGAGACGATGAGCGAAGCGTATCGCGCGGCCGGAGTGGACATCGACGCTGGCAACGAGGCGGTTCGGCGGATGAAAGCCCATGTCCTGAGAACCCACCGCCAAGAGGTGATCGGCGACATCGGCGGGTTCGGCGGTCTTTTCGCCCTGAAATCCCATGACCAACCCGTGCTGGTGTCCGCCACGGACGGGGTGGGGACCAAGCTGAAAATCGCCTTTGCCCTGAACCGCCACGACACCATCGGCATCGACTGCGTCGCCATGTGCGTCAACGATGTTGTGGTGCAGGGGGCGGAGCCCCTGTTTTTTCTCGATTATCTGGCCACCGGAAAGCTGGTTCCCGAGCAGGCGGAGGCGGTGGTCAAGGGCGTGGCCGACGGATGCGTGGAGGCGGGCTGCTCCCTGATCGGCGGAGAGACGGCGGAAATGCCGGACATGTACGCCCCCGGGGAATACGACATCGCCGGCTTTTGCGTCGGCGTCGCGGAACGGGCGCGTCTGCTCACGGGGGCGTCCATCCGTCCCGGGGACGTCTTGCTCGGCCTCTCTTCCGTCGGATTGCACAGCAACGGCTTCTCCCTGGCGCGGAAGGTGTTGTTGAGGGGCGGCCTGGATCGGCTGGGAGAGAGACTTCCCGAGGAGGGGTGCACCCTGGGGGAAGAGCTGCTCCGGCCGACGCGGATTTATGTGAAAACGTTTCTCTCCCTGCTGGGGCGCTTCGACGTGAAGGGAGGCGCCCACATCACCGGCGGCGGCCTCGTCGAAAACGTCCCCCGCATGTTGCCCGGGGGGTGCCGGGCCGTCATCGACCGGGACAGCTGGCCGGTTCCGCCCATTTTTCGGCGGATCGCCCGGGAAGGGGGCATCGGCGACGAGGACATGTTCCGCACCTTCAACATGGGGATCGGCATGGTTCTCTGTCTGCCGGCGGAACAGGCGGAGGAGGCCAAAGCCCTAGCCGAGTCGCTGGGGGAGCGGGCCTGGATCATCGGGCGGGTGACGGAAGGAAGTCGCGGGGTCGCCTGGTCCGGAGAGGAGGATCTGCGATGAGCATCGCCGTGTTTGCCTCCGGGAGCGGAAGCAATTTTCAGGCCCTGGTGGAGGCATCCCGCTCCAAGGGATGGCCGGAGCCGATTCGCCTGCTCGTCTGCGATCGTCCGGGGGCGGGGGTGCTGGAGCGGGCGGAAAAGCTGGGGGTGCCTTCCCTTCTGGTCGATCCGAAGCGGTTCGCCTCCAAGGACGAATACGAGGCGGAAATCCTGTCCCGTCTCCGGCGGGAGGGGATTCGCCGCCTGATCCTGGCGGGATACATGCGGTTGATCGGGCCGACTCTCCTGGACGCCTACCGTTGGCGGATCGTCAACATCCATCCTTCCCTTTTGCCGGCCTTTCCGGGGAAGGATGCCGTCGGGCAAGCCCTGGACTACGGTGTGAAATGGACCGGAGTCACCGTTCATTTCGTCGACGAGGGGATGGACACCGGGCCGATCATCGCCCAGGAGCCGGTCCGCGTCGACGAGGGGGACGACCGCGCATCGCTCACCCGCAAGATCCAGGCGGTGGAGCACCGGCTTTACCCGGCGGTGATCCTCGATTGGATCAGCGGCCGGATCAAAGAGCCCGCCGGCCGATAAATCCCTGACGAACAGGCTTCCATCTCGAAAAGAGCAAGGGGCGGTCGGTTGTCGGGATCCGGGGGGTGAAAGAAAGCGAAAGTGCCCCCTCCGGGTTGTGAAGCATCACCATCCGGGAAGGCGGATTTGCCGCCCGTCCGCCCTAGTGAAGGCGGAAGCCGGATTCAAGAAGTTTCATCCCACCCCGTAGCGGAAGATAAAGGAGGAAACCATGCCTACCATCCGACGCGCATTGATCAGTGTGTCCGACAAGACCGGAGTCGTTTCGCTGGCCAGGGAGTTGGCCGACAGGGGCATCGAGATCGTCTCCACGGGCGGAACCGCCCGACTGCTGAAGGAATCCGGGGTTCCGGTCACCGGCGTTTCCGAGGTGACCGGTTTTCCGGAGATCCTGGACGGGCGGGTGAAAACCCTGCATCCGAAGATTCACGCCGGACTGCTGGCCCGGCAGGATGTGGAGGAGCACCGCCATCAGCTCCGAGAGCACGGGATTCAACCCTTCGAGCTGGTGGTGATCTCCCTCTACCCCTTCCGGGAGACGTTGGGAAGGCCGGGGGTTTCCTTTGAGGAAGCGATCGAAAACATCGACATCGGCGGTCCGGCGATGATCCGGGCGGCGGCCAAGAACCACCGCCACGTGACGGTGTTGGTGGATCCGGAAGATTATGATCTCGTGCTTTCACAGATCCGGGAGCGGGGAGGCGTGGATGATGCGACCCGCCTTCGCCTGGCGGCCAAGGCGTTCCGCCACACGGCGGCCTACGACGCCCTGATCGCCCAATACCTCAGCGGGCGTGCGGGCGAAGCGTTCCCGGAGAAGCTGACGGTCACCTTCGACAAGGTCCAGGATCTTCGGTACGGGGAAAATCCGCACCAGAAGGCCGCCTTTTACCGGGAGCCCTTCGCGGGTCCGGGGCGGATCGCCGCCGCCGAGAAGCTGCACGGCAAGGAGCTTTCCTACAATAACATTCAGGACGCCGGAGCCGCCTGGGAGTCGGTCCGGGAGTTTGCGGAGCCGGCGGCTGTGGCGGTGAAACACACCAACCCCTGCGGCGTCGGAGTGGGGTCCTCCCTGACGGAGGCGTACCGGAAAGCCTACGAGGCGGACCCGGTCTCCATCTTCGGCGGCATTGTCGCGCTGAACCGGCCCGTCGACAAGGAGACGGCCGAGCAAATGAAAGGCATCTTCCTGGAGATCGTCATCGCCCCCGATTTCACCCCGGAGGCGCTGGAGGTGCTCAAGCAGAAGAAAAATCTGCGCCTGCTCCGGATGGCGGGGGAAGGCCAAGGCGGCGGGGCGGAGAACATCCCTTGGCGCTTCACGGCGGCGGACGGAGGCCTGTTGGTGCAGGAGGCGGACCGGAAGGGGCTGGACCGCTCCGAATGCCGGGTCGTGACGAAGAGGGCTCCCTCGGAGGAGGAGTGGAAGGAGCTCCTCTTCGCCTGGAAGGTGGTCAAGCACGTCAAGTCCAACGCCATCGTCCTGGCCAAGGATCAACGGACCGTCGGGATCGGCGCCGGGCAGATGAACCGGGTGGGCGCGGCGGAGATCGCCATCCGGCAGGCCGGCGAGCGGTCCCGGGGCGCGGTTCTCGCCTCCGACGCCTTTTTCCCGATGAAGGACACGGTGGAGGCGGCGGCCCGGGCCGGGATCACGGCCATCATCCAGCCCGGAGGATCGATCCGGGATGAAGAGTCGATTGCCGAAGCGGATCGACACGGGATCGCCATGGTGTTCACGGGAATACGCCATTTCAAGCATTGAGGGAGGAAGAGGAATGCGCGTCCTGGTTATCGGAAGCGGCGGACGGGAGCATGCGCTGGTGTGGAAACTCCGGCAGAGCCCGCGGGTTACCCGGGTTTACGCCGCCCCGGGCAACGGAGGGATGGCTGACGGGGCGGAATGCCTGCCCTTTTCGGCGACGGCGGTGGATGAGCTGTCGCGTTTCGCGGAGGAGGAGGGGATCGACCTGACGGTGGTCGGCCCCGAGGCGCCGCTGCTTTCCGGTCTGGTTGACCGGTTTGAGGAACGGGGTCTGAAGGTGTTCGGACCGCGCCGGGAAGCGGCGCGCATCGAGGGGAGCAAGCGGTTTGCCAAGGAGCTGATGGTCCGGCACGGCATTCCCACCGCCCGTTTCCGCTCTTTCACGAATGCGGAGGAGGCAAAGCGATACGTTCGGGAGCAGGGGGCGCCCATCGTGGTGAAGGCGGACGGACTGGCGGCGGGAAAGGGCGTGGTGGTGGCCCGCACCGTCGAGGAGGCCGAGGAGGCCATCCGGCAGGCGATGGAGGAACGGGTCTTCGGTGCGTCCGGCGAGGAAGTGGTGATCGAGGAATGCCTTTTCGGACAGGAAATGTCCCTGATGGCCTTCGTCGACGGGGAGACGGTCCGGCCCATGGAGCCGGCCCAGGATCATAAGCCCGTGTTCGACGGAGACCGCGGGCCGAACACGGGCGGCATGGGAGCTTACTCGCCGGTCCCGCAGATTTCCCGGGAGGTGGTCCGGCAGGCGGTGGACGAGATCCTGAAGCCGACGGCCCGGGCGATGGCGGAGGAGGGGATTCATTACCGCGGCGTGCTTTACGCGGGGCTGATGATCACGCCGGAGGGGCCCAAGGTGATCGAGTTTAACGCCCGTTTCGGCGATCCGGAGACCCAGGTGATCCTTCCCCGGCTGGAGTCCGACCTGGCGGAGATCCTCCTGGCCACGGCGGAGGGGCGGCTCGAGGATGTGGAGATCCGATGGAAGGAGGAGGCCGCCGTCTGCGTGGTGATGGCCTCCGAAGGCTATCCGGGCTCCTATCGCACCGGGCTGCCCGTCAGCGGATTGCCGAAACCCGCCGACGACCGGTTCGTCTTTCACGCCGGCACCCGGCGGGAAGGGAACCGGATCGTCACCGCCGGCGGCCGGGTGCTCGGCGTGACCGCCCTCGGCTCCGACCTGGCGGAAGCCCGGAACAAAGCCTACGACGCGGTGGAGTCCATCCGCTTCGAAGGGGCCCACTTCCGCCGGGATATCGCCGCCAGGGCGCTGAAGGGGTGAAAGCGGGATGAAGGGAAAATCCCCGTTGATCCTGAAGGATCAGCGGGGATTTCATGTTAGAATTCTCCTGTCGTAGGGAAAGGGTTAGCAGGGTGTCTTGGCGGAAGGCGGCATCGGGCACCCCGTTTGTGTTGGAAAAATGAGTCCAATCCATCGTGAGGAGTGCTGTGATGCGATTTGAAACCGAGAGAATCCGTTTGCGAAAAATGACAACCGAAGATGCGGCGATTTATCACAAATGGAGAAATGATCCGGATGTGATGAGAACCACTGCACCGTTGTTGGATGTTTATCGGATGGAGGAAACGGAAGAGTTTGTTCAACAGGTGATTCTGGGATCCCCTTCCTCCAAGTGCTATTTCATGATCGAGAAACAATCCGAAAAACCCATCGGGGTCATTTCCTTGATCAATATCGATTACAAAAACCGAAATGCCGAGTGCATCATTGATATCGGGGAAAAAGCGGCATGGGGGAAAGGGTATGGAACAGAGGCGATGAAACTGCTGCTCGATTACGGGTTCCTGGAGATGAATCTGCATCGCATATCGCTGAGGGTTTTTTCCTTCAACAGCCGAGCGATCAAGTTGTACGAGAAATTGGGTTTTCAACAGGAAGGAAGGTCAAGGGAAGCGATTTTTCGGGATGGTGCATGGCATGATATCATCCATATGGCGATCTTGCAGAGGGACTATGTGGAAGAGCGGAGGACGGGGGATAGGCGCCGCCAGGGGCTTTGAAGGGTGCAGATGAAATTGTTGCGGCAGGGACCATAGGACAAAGTACCAGAGGGAAGGCGATTTCCCTCTTCGCTCCACGCACTGGCGAGTCGTATGGTGGAAATCGCCTCCCGGTTCAGGTTCGGCGCGGATGGGTTCCGCGCCTTTTTCTTTGGGTTTCCTACAGTTCGTCGAAGCCGTTTAAGTCCCCGACCTTTACGTATTGACGGGATTTCTGCTCGAAAAAGTCCGTCTTGGTCCCGTCGAAGTTGTCCACGTACGCGCGAATCCATTTCATCGGATTTTCCGTGCGGTTTTCATAGAGATCGCTCAATCCGAGGAGGCGGAGCATCTTGTTGGCCCGGTACTGGATGTAGCCTTCCATTTCGCTGAGATCGATGCCTTCGATATCTTTCAAAATATAGCGGCTCCAGGTCGTTTCCTGCTCCACGGCATGCCGGAATTGATCGTACACCCAGCCGCTGAACTCCTCCGTGTTATGTTCCGGATGTTCCGCCAGGGTGGCCCGGAACAGTTCGCTGATGAAGCGGCCGTGCTGCAGTTCGTCCCGGTTGATGTAGGAAATCATCGTCGACGTGCCGACCATCTTTTGATGCCGGGCCAGGTGATAGAAAAAGGCGAAGCCGGAGTAGAAGAACAGCCCCTCCAGCAGGGCGGAGTAAACCATGGCCTTCAAAACGTTCAAGAGGGTGGGGCGGTTCGCGAGCTCATTGTAGACCTGCATGATCCGTTCGTTCCGCTTGAGCAGGACGGGATCCTTCCGGCCGTATTCAAAGGTTTCGATCTGCTGATCGTAGGTGGCGACGGAGGAGAGCACATAGGCGTAACTGTGATTGTGTTCGCTCTCCTGGTCGGCGATGGTGGCCATGATCGCCTTGACCGAGGGATCCGTGGAGAAATGGGCGATGCGCATGGCGATGTCCGTTTGCGGCCCGTCCAGGGTGGCCAGCAGGCCGATGATTTTCAGAAAAGCGTTTCGTTCGGCGGAGGACAGGTTGGGAAACTGCTTGATGTCGTGGGTCATGTCCACTTCACTCGCCCGCCAGAACAGCGACCGGATCTGCTCCCGGAAATCGTAAAAGTGGGGATAGGCGAGATCGTTCCAGTTCAAGATGCCGCTCGCCCTGCCGCCGAAGAGGGCGGTGGATTTGTTGGGGTTTTCCGGCTCCAGCACGGTCACTTTTTTCAGGAGCTGATCCAATGTTTCAGCACTCCTTCCGTCCACTTTGTCACGTTTTTTTCCTGTGCCTCCCGGGGGCTCTGTTCGATCTTCAGGGGCGCATAGGTCGAACCGTAGAAGGTCGCCAGTTTGTCGCAGGCTTTGCAGAAGAGATCGTCCCCGCCGAACTGGGTGTCACCGGTGCCGAAGACGAAAACGTTGCGGGGCTTGTAGCCGATTTGCAGGACAAAATCCTTGACGATGTCCGGGGTGTCGCCCCTTCCCCAGGTGAAGGTCCCGAGAAGAAAGAGATCAAATTGCGAAGGGTCGGGAATGGTCCGGTTCAGCCGGCTGATCCGGTGCATCTCGACGGAACAGCCTTCCATCGCCAACCGCTGTTCGATGATTTCGGCAACCTCCTTGGTGTTTCCGCTGAAACTGGCGTAACTGATCAGGATGCGCACCAGGTACACTCCTCGATGTCCGACGCCGTGGACCGCACGTAATAGGTGGTTTTGAGCCCCGATTTCCAGGCTTTCAGGTGAAGGTCCAGCAGCACCTTCGCGTGGATGTTGTGGGGGACGTAGATGTTGAAGGAGATCGCCTGGTCGATATGCCTTTGCCGGGCCGCGTTCTGCCGGATCGACCAGCGCTGATCGACGATATAGGCCGAGCGCCGGTAGACCGCGTAGGTGCGATGGTCCAATCCGGGGGCGACGACGGGCAGTTTGTAATCCTTTTTCTCCTCGTAATAGAAGGGCTTGAACACCGGATCGATGCCGGCGGTGGAACCGGCGATGATGGCGGTGCTGGAATTGGGGGCGACGGCCATCAAATAGCCGTTGCGGATGCCCCATCGCCGAATCATGTTTCGGATTTCTTCCCACTCCTCGGCGCTGTCCCCCGAGAGGTATCCTCTTTTCTCGAAGTACTCACCGGTCTGCCATTCGCTCCCCTCAAACAGCGGGTAGGCTCCCTTCTCCTTCGCCAATTCGGCGCTCGCCCGGATCGTCAGGCGGGCGATTTTTTCGTACAGCCGATCCGCCAGCTCGACCGCCTCCTCCGATTCCCAGGGAATCCCCTCAAGGGCCAGCAGGTGATGCCAACCGAAGGTGCCGAGGCCGATCGCCCGGTATTTTTTGTTGGTGTGGGAGGCTTGCTTGACGCTGATCGTGTTCAGGTCGATCACGTTGTCCAGCATCCGGACCTGGATGGGGATCAGACGTTCCAGGACGCCATCCGGAACCGCTTTTCCCAGATTGATCGAGGACAGGTTGCAGACGACGAAATCCCCCGCCTTCTTGTAGGTGATGATGGTGTCCCCGTCGATCGTTTCCTCGTATTGAACGGTGGGAGACATGTTCTGGGCGATTTCGGTGCAAAGGTTGCTGGCGTAGATCATGCCGGCGTGCTTGTTGGGATTCATGCGGTTGACCCGATCCCGGTAAAACATGAAGGGGGTTCCCGTCTCCAGCTGGGACTTCATGATCCGGATCATGATTTGAATGGCCGGAATCTTCTGTTTCCTCAGCCGGTCGTTCCGGATGCAGGCTTCATATTTTTCCCGGAAGCTTCCGCCGCCCGGGCGCTCGTCGTAATAATCCTCCAGGGAAAATCCCATGACCTGCCGGACTTCGTGGGGATCGAACAGATACCAGTCCCCCCGCTTTTCCACCTGCTCCATAAACAGATCGGGAATGCAGACGCCCGTGAAGATGTCGTGGGCCCGCTGCCGCTCATCCCCGTTGTTCAATTTCAGATCCAGAAAGGAAAGGATGTCGGGATGCCAGACGTCGAGATAGACGCAGACGGCTCCCTTTCTCCTTCCGAGCTGATCGACGCTGACGGCGGTGTTGTTGAGCTGCCTCGTCCAGGGGACGATGCCTGAGGAAGCCCCCTTGAAGCCTTTGATATCGCTGCCGCGGCTTCTCACCTTTCCCAGGTAGACGCCGATGCCCCCTCCGTCTTTGGAAAGCCGGGCCACGTCGGTGTTGCTGTTGTATATGTCGATGAGGGAGTCGGAGACCGTGTCGATGAAGCAGCTGGACAGCTGACCGTGGGAGAGCCCGGCATTGGCCAAGGTGGGGGTGGCCACCGTCATGTAGAGGTTGGACAGGGCCCAATAGGCTTCCCGAACCAGGAGGCGCCTGCGCTCCTTCGGCTCATCCTGCATCAGGTGCAAAGCGATCGTCAGCCAACGCTCCTGGGGGAGCTCATAGACGTTTTTGTCGTGGTCGGTCGCCAGATAGCGGGTGGCCAGCGTGTGCAGGCCGGGATAATCGAACAGAAGGTCTTTGTCGGGGTCGATGAGACGGGAAAGCTGCCGGATCTCCTCCTCCGTGTATTTGTCCAGGATGTGGGGGGAGTAGATCCCCTTTTCCACCAACGTCCTTTGCAGTTGATAGTAATCGCCGTATTTTTTCCCCGCATAGCCCCGGTTTTTACCCGCTTTGCGATAGAGATGGTCCAGATAGATTCTCGCCGCGGCAAAACTCCATGGGGCGTTGGCTTCATCCACGTTTTCCAAGGCGGTCGCAACCAAGAGCTGCGTCAGCTGATCCTCCGAAAGGCTGGGTTTTTGGGAGACCATCCGGAGGATCTTTTCTTTGAACTCTGGAAGTCCCTTCAGCTGAAGGCCCGAGAGGACCCGGTCGATGCGGGATTCCGCCTCCCTTTGGTCAAGCGCTTGATTTTGGCTTGCCGGGATGGATTGGGTCACGGATTTTCCTTCTCCTTTCCATTCAAATAAAAATTCCGCCCGGGATGGAGCGGATGAACGGCTGGAAAAAGGCACAAGGGTTCCCCCGCTTCCACTTCTCACCCCCCGAAGAAGTGTCGTGTCAGGCGGGGAAGGCAGGTATACTGACTCATGCATCATCCTACCGGAGTCCCTTCCCGCATCGACAGCCGGCGGTACGGCGCCGACCCTTCCGATGCAGTGGATATGACCCGTTCGTCCGCATTCACAGTTGCGGGGACAGTTCCGGATTTTCACCGGATTCCCTTTTCAGCCTTTACAGGCACCTTCACCCGACAAAACCCGATATATTGTTGTTCGTTTATAAATAAACAACAAAATATTGTGTTTGTTTTAAAGTACCACGGCGTAACGGAGGTTGTCAACACTTGCGGAACAAAAAGGGAGAGCGTGGAAACGAAGCGGAGTTGCAATTGATTTCCCCGTTGCAACCGCCTTTGCAAATGTTTATGATGAGTGAAAAACGCGGCTGAACGCCACTTTTCAAGGAGGATTCCGATGCGCATTCAACCGTCAAAAAATATCCAACAGTTGCCCTTGGGCGTCTTTAACAAATTGTTGCGGGCGAAGCGGCGGGTGATGGAAAGCGGGAAGACGGTGATCGATCTGAGCGTGGGCAGCCCGGACCTGCCGCCGCCCCGGGAAGTGATGGAGGCGATCCGAAAATGGTCAATGGATGAGAGCAAGTACGGCTACACCCTGGAGGCGATACCGACCTTCAACGGAAAAGTGGCGGCCTTCTACGAGGAGAGGTACGGCGTTCGCCTCAATCCTGACGAAGTGCTGCAGTTGATGGGGTCTCAGGACGGGTTGGCCCATCTGGCCATGACCGTGATCGATCCCGGCGATGTCGTCCTCGTTCCCGATCCCGGCTATCCCATCTACGAGGCGAGCGTGCGGATCGCCGGCGGGGTTCCCCATCCGATGCCCCTGGAGGAGGAAAACGGTTTTTTGCCCCGGCTGGAGGCGATTCCCGAGGCGGTTCTCGAACGGGCTAAGATGATGATCCTCAATTATCCCGGCAATCCGGTCACCGCGATGGCGGATCGCGCCTTTTTCGAGGAGTTGGTCCGTTTCGCCCGAAAACACGAAATCCTCATCGCCCACGATTTCACCTACTCCGAGCTGGTCTTCGACGGGCGGAGGGCCGTCAGTTTCCTGTCCGTTCCGGGGGCGAAGGAGGTGGGCGTCGAGTTCAACTCCTTCTCCAAGACCTTCAACATGGCCGGATGCCGCATCGGCTACGTGGTCGGGCATCCGGAAGTGCTTCAAGCCCTCGGCCGGCTGATGTCCCACACCCAGTACGGAATTTTCCATCCGATCCAGAAGGCGGCGGAGGCGGCCCTGGAAACGGGGGAGACCTTCATCCGGAGGCAGGTGGAAACATATCAGGCGCGGAGGGATGCGCTGGTCGAGCGGCTCGCCTCGGGCGGCTGGGAGGTGGCCAAGCCCCCCGCCACCATGTACGTGTGGGCGAAGATCCCCGAGGGGTGGAGTTCCGAATCCTTTGTATTCCGGGTGCTGGAGGAGACCGGTGTAGTACTCACCCCCGGCAGGGCCTTCGGAGAAAAGGGGGAGGGATATGTCCGAATCACCCTCGTCCAACCCGAAGACCGGCTGAGGGAGGCTGCCGACCGGATCAGCCGGTTTTTGGAGGAACGTTAGGGGGAGACACGCCGTCGCCGCCAAAGGGAGGGTTTCTTCAAATAGGGATTTTCAGCGGGATTGAAGCGGAAAGAGGGGAAAAAACCTTTTGAGGCGGAACCCGCGTTGGGGGAGATGATCGATGGAAGAATTGTTGGAAGGATTATGGCGCTTGATTAAGGGGTTTTTCCGGTTTTTGTCCGCCCTGTTGCGCGTGGGGGAGATCATTGAAGCCATCCTCGATTTTTTCGATATGATCAGGGACTTCTTCAAATGGTTGTGGCGGAAGCTGTTTCGCCGCTCTGACGATCCCGACCCAAATAAAAAGAACCCCGGCATCGACCCTTGACGGGGCGTTGTGGCGGGGCTGGGTGGTTGACAGCGCGGTCGGGCGGGAGCGATTTTCGCCGGGTCGGGACATCAGCGCGGAGCCGGGGCGGAAGACCGCTCCCGAATCCCGGGTTTTCTGGCGTCAACCATCTCATCGGGGCCGAAAGGGCCCCGTTTTTTTAGCTTTCACCCCTTTAACTGCCGCTGGCGGTTTGGGTAAACTTCTCTCCCTGAATGCTCATGGCATCGAGGGGGATTTCAAACCACCAGCCGCCCGGGGTTTTCTTGATCGGCCGATAGCCGGCCCGCCTGACCCTGCGGGCGACGTTCCAGCTGGCCGTGTACAAAATGGCCTTGTCCCGCGATTCATCAAACTGGATGACCGTCTCTTTTTCTTCGTCGGTGAGCGCCATGGTACCTCACTCCCGCATGGAAAATGATCCCAAACATACGTTCGTATGTTCCCTTTTTTATTATTCTACCATGTTTCCTCCGGTTTGCCACCCTCCATTCGGTTTTTTTCCGAGGAGGAGGGGAAGCCCTTTTCCCTTGAGCGGTCCGATCCTTCGGCGGTCGGCCCGGAACAAGGGCAGGAAACGGAATTTTCTGTATATAACCGATAGGGTAATTACATGGTCTAAAGTATCTATCCCACAAAAAGAAATCGCGTAAACATATTTTTATTTTGAAATCATGAAGTTCATCTTTTCCTTGCAATGGCGGGCCTGTCCAATTATGACCGCGGCTTGTTCTAAAAGAAAAAATATCAATCGTATATTTGAAAATGGGATTTTCCCACCAATATTTCGCGGCGGGAGGGGATGAACCCGTGACGCTACTCGGCATCCTGCTCATACTTTTCACTTGTCTGGTGGCTGTCGGCATCGGATATGTGGCCAATGAAAATGTTCGCCGCTTTGATGAGAGGGAACACGTCGATTTCCTGGGGCGGGAAGACGGAAAGGAGGGGGATGGCGGTGAAGAGGGGCTTCGCCAGGGAGAAACAACGGGATGAGGACAGAAAGGATCTGCACAAGTTCGGGTATGCCCAGGAACTGTTCCGGGATATGGGGGGGTTTTCCAATTTCGCGATTTCCTTCTCGATCATCTCGGTCCTGACCGGTGCCGTTTCCCTTTACGGACACGGTCTCACCTACGGCGGCACCGGCATGATGGGTTTCGGCTGGCCCCTGGTCGCCCTGTTCGTCCTGCTGGTGGCGGCGGCGATGGCGGAATTGGCATCGGCGATCCCCACCGCGGGCGCTTTGTACCACTGGGCCTCCCTTCTCGGGAACAAGCGATGGGGTTGGTATACGGCCTGGATCAACCTGATCGGTCAGATCGGCATCGTGGCAGGAATCGACTATTCGGCGGCCATTTTCTTCGACGGTCTCCTGTCGCCGGTGCTGGGCTACCGGATGACGGAGACCTCGACCCTGATCGTTTTCGCTTTGGTCCTTCTTTCCCACGGCCTGTTCAACCACATGGGAATCCGCATCGTCGCGCGGTTGAACGATTTTTCCGCCTGGTACCACATCGGGGTCGTCCTGATCCTGGTGTTCAGCCTCGCCTTTTTCACCAGGGGAGGACTGCAGCCGGTGGAGACGCTGTTCCGAGTCGGGGAGACCTTTTCCGACAAACCCTACGCCCTGGCCTTCCTGATCGGCCTCCTGCAGGCGCAGTGGACCTTCACCGGCTATGACGCCTCCGCCCACACGATCGAGGAGACCCTCCATCCTCGGGTCCGGGCGCCCTGGGGGATCTTCACCTCCGTCGCTTTCTCCTTCGTGACCGGAATGATCATGCTCGCCTTCGTGACGCTGGCCATCAAGGATGTCGGCGCGGCGGTCGCCGCGGACAATCCCTTCATCTACGTCATCAGCCAGGCCTTGGGCGGCGTGTTCGGGCATACGCTCCTGTGGCTGATCACCCTTGCCATGTGGTTCTGCGGCCTTTCCTCGGTCACCTCCTTTTCGCGGATGATGTTCGCCTTCTCCCGCGACAGGGGAATGCCCCGGAGCGACCTGTGGGCCCGCATCAGCAAAAAATACCGCACGCCTGCCCACGCCATCTGGCTGTCGGTCATCCTTTCCTTCGGTCTGGCTCTGATCGATTACGTCATCAAGCGGATCCATCCGGATACATCCTACACCACCCTCACTTTTTTGACGGGAGTCAGCGTGGTCGGTCTGTATGTGGCCTACGGCATTCCGATGCTGCTGCGCCTTACGGCCGAAGCGAAGGGGAAATTTTCCCGGAGGCATCTGGGCCCGTGGAATCTGGGGAAATGGGGCCGGCCCATTTCGGTCATCGCCCTGCTGTGGATCGCCTTCATCAGCATCATCATGGTGATTCCGCCCAATCAAAATGCCGGTTACGCCCTCGCCGGCATGATGCTCCTGCTGCTCATCATGGATTTCTCCTATTATCGCAAACATTTCCGGGGACCGCAGGCCGCCCTCGGCACGACGGAGGAGGAGCTCCGGCGCCGGGAAGCGGAGCTGGAAGGCTCGTGAGACGTTGCCGGAACGCCGGTTAAAGAACGGGAGGCGATGAGATGGAATCCTTGGCGAAACAGATGAGGGATGCGGCGGAGCGGATTTCCCGGGATTGGGAGGACCGCCTGCAGCGGCTGGTGGAAGTGGATTGCGGGACGCACAACCTATCCGGCGTCACCGTCGTCGGCGAACGCTTCGCTTCCTGGCTTCGGGAAGCGGGTTTCACCGTGGAGCACCTTCCCGTTCCGGGATGCGCCGGGGTGTGGGTGGGCCGGCTCCCCGGGAGGGGAAAGGGGAGGATCGGCCTCCTGGGACATCTGGACACGGTTTATCCCGACGGCACGGCGGCGGAGCGTCCCCTCCGCCGGGAGGGAAGCCGCTTGCTCGGCCCCGGCGTTTCCGACATGAAGGGCGGATTGCTCGTCGGCCTCTACGCGGTGCGCGCCCTCTCGGAGGTTTTGCCCGGCGCGTGGGGGGAGATCCGCTTCGTCCTCAACAGCGAGGAGGAGAGGGGATCCCCCCACACGAAGGAGGCGATGCTGGAGGCCCTGGAAGGTTCCGATGCGGTGTTTGTGCTGGAGTCGGCCCGGGCCGACGGGAGCCTCGTCAGCGCCCGCGCCGGCGTCGCCGCCTTTGTCCTGGAATCCCTCGGCAAGGCGGCCCACGCCGGGGTGGAGCCGGAAAAGGGGAGAAATGCCATCGTCGACCTGGTCGAGCGCCTCTCCGCCCTGCGGGAGCGGTCCGCCGGCCAAAAGGACTTTCGCATCAACATCGGGAGAATCGAAGGGGGGACGGTGTCCAACGTGGTTCCGGACCGGGCCCGGGCGGAGATCGATGTCCGCCTCTTCAGCGCCGGCGGGCTGCAGGCGGTGATCCGGCTCATGGAAGAGGTGGCCGCCCTCCCGTCCGTGACCGGCGGGGAAGCCCGGGTGGAGCGCACCCTGTGGTTTCCGCCGATGGAGAAGACGGAAGGGAACCGGCGTCTCGCCGAACTGGCCAAACGGTGCGCCCGATCCCTGAATTTCTCCGTCGAGGATGTTTGGACGGGGGGAGGTTCGGACGCCAATTGGGTTTCTTCCCGGGGGATCCCCTGTCTCGACGGACTGGGTCCGGTGGGCGGATCGGACCACAGCCCCGGCGAGTACCTGGAAGCGGTCAGCATGGTGCCGCGCATCGCCCTTTTGGCCCTTCTGATGGCGGAGGTCGCCGGTGACGCCGCGGAGTGATGATCACGGTTTTAGACGGGAAGCCGGCGGGGGCGACTATTTCACTGGAGACAAGCATAAGCATGGAGCAGGGGCGGGAACTTCCCGGTCCGCCCCCCGGAGTCTGCAGTTCCTTGAGACACCGCGAAAAGCGTTTGGGTGTGCCGCGGCATGGTAGACAGGGAGAAGGGGGGAGAACAATGGGCGAGTTGGCATCCGCCGTCCTGGGCGGCGAAAGCCGGATGTGGATCGGTGGTCAGTGGGTGGAGGCCGTCTCGGGTGAATTTGTCGATGTGACCGATCCGGCCACGGGGGAGGTGGTTGGCCGGGTTCCCAAGGGCGGCGGAAAAGACGCCGCCCGGGCGATCGACGCGGCCTCTTCGGCCTTTCCCGGCTGGTCCCGGAGCACGGGAGCGGAGCGGGCGGAAGTGTTGAAACGCTGGGCGGAGGCGATCCGAAAACATCGGGAGGAGATCTCCGAAATTCTGACCCGGGAGCAGGGAAAGCCCCTCGCCGAGTCGTTGGAGGAGGCGGACGGTGCGGCCGACTTCGTGGAATGGTACGCCGAGGAGGCGAAGCGGATCTACGGCGAGACCTTGCCCGGATCCAGGGGGAATCAGCGCATTCTGGTGATCCGACAGCCCGTCGGGGTGGCGGCTCTGATCACTCCCTGGAATTATCCCGCCACGATGGTGACGCGCAAAATGGCCGCGGCCCTGGCGGCGGGATGCACCGTCGTGCTGAAACCGGCCAGCCAGACCCCCCTCACCGCCGTCGCTTTGCTGAAGCTGCTGGAGGAGGCGGGGCTTCCGCCGGGCGCGGCCAACCTGGTGACCGGCGAGGCGGGGGCCATCGGCCGGGAAGTGATGGCCGATCCGCGGGTTCGCAAAGTTTCCTTCACCGGCTCGACGGAGACGGGCAAGGTGCTGATCCGCGCTTCGGCGGATCGGGTGAAGCGTCTCTCCATGGAATTGGGAGGCAATGCCCCCCTGATCGTCTTCCCCGACGCCGAACTGGAGCGGGCGGTGGAGGCGACGCTCGGGAACAAATTTGAAAACGCGGGTCAGATGTGCAATGGCATCAACGTCCTGTACGTGCACGAGTCGATCGTCGACCGCTTTTCCGAACGGCTGGTGAGCAGTGTGGAAAGGCTCCGGGTCGGGCGGGGGACGGAACCGGGGGTGAGAATGGGGCCGTTGATCGATGAGCGGAATCTGCGTAAAGTGGAGTCCTTTGTCGAGGACGCGGTCCGGAAGGGGGCCCGTGTTCTGACCGGGGGATCACGCCTCACCGGAGAATCCCACCGTTCGGGGACCTTTTTCGCACCGACGGTGATCGGCGGCGTCACCCCGGCGATGCGTCTGGTCCATGAGGAGATCTTCGGCCCCGTCGCCCCCGTCGTCACCTTCCGGGAGGAGGGGGAAGTGATGGAGCGCGTCAATGCCACCCCCTACGGCTTGGCCGCCTACGTGTTTACCCGGGACGTCGGCCGGGTGTTCCGCATGGCGGAGAACCTGGAGTTCGGAATGGTGGCCGTCAACGGCACCTCCCTCAGCGTGCCCCAGGCTCCCTTCGGGGGCATCAAGGAGAGCGGGCAGGGGAGGGAAGGAGGCCGGCACGGCATGGAGGAGTTTCTCCATTTGAAGTACATTTCTCTGAATTTGTAAGGTGTGGGCGAACTTTCAGCGGCCGAGGCTTCGGCACGGGGACCGAAGGCGGCTTCGCCGGGGATCCCGTCCGGGAAAAGCGATGAACCCACTGCGAAGGAGGAGGGAGCATGGCGGAAGCCGGGAAGGTGACGCTGGACCGGCTGAAGGAGCTGATTGAAGCGGGAGAGGTGGATACCGTCGCCGTCGGGTTTTGCGACATGCAGGGGCGGTTGATGGGAAAGCGGTTCACCGGTGAGCATTTCCTGCGCATCGCCGATGAGGGAAGTCATTTTTGCGACTACCTCCTGGGCACCGACATGGAGATGACCACCCCCCAGGGATTTTCCGTCGTCGGCTGGGAAAAGGGTTACGGCGACTGGACGGCTAAACCGGACTGGAATACCCTTCGGGTGATTCCGTGGCTGGAGAAGACCGCCTGCGTATTGGCGGATGTAGTGGATGAGGGGGGGAAACCGGTGTCGGTCGCCCCGCGATCGGTGCTGAAGCGGCAGGTGGGGCGGGCGGCGGCGATGGACTTCGAGGTGATGATGGCCAGCGAGCTGGAGTTTTACCTGGTGCGGGATTCCTACGAGGAGGCGTTCCGGAAGGGGTATGCCGGGCTGGAACTGGGAGGACATTACAACGAGGATTATCATCTGCTCCAGGGGATGCGCAACGAAGGGCTGTACCGGCTGTTCCGGGAGCAGTTTTCCCGGGCGGACATCCCCATCGAATGCACCAAGGGCGAGGCCGGCATCGCCCAGCACGAGATCAACGTGCGCTATGCCGACGCGCTGGAATCCGCCGACAGGCACGTCTTGCTGAAGCACGGGATGAAGGAGATGGCCATCCAAAGCAGCGTGTCGGTCACCTTCATGGCCAAACCCGATCATTCCTGGACCGGGTCCAGCTGTCACATCCACCTGAGCCTTCGGGACAGGAAAACCGGGCGGAACGCCTTTTACGATCCGGCGGAGGAGGGGGGCATGTCGAAGACGATGCGCCGCTTCCTCGCCGGCGTGATGCGCCACATGCGCGAAACGGCGCTTCTGTTCGCTCCCAACGTCAATTCCTACAAGCGGTACATCACGGAAAGCTGGGCGCCCACCCACATCGTGTGGGGCTGGGACAACCGGACCTGCGGTCTGCGGATCGTGGGCAGCGGGGAGAGCCTGCGCATCGAGAACCGCTTCCCCGGAGCGGATACCAACCCCTATCTGGCCTACGCGGCGATGATCGCCTCCGGCCTGGAGGGGATCGTAAACGGTTACGAGTTGGAGGAGCCCTGCGACGGCAACGGTTACGCCCGGCCGGGGTCCGAATCCCTGCCCACATCCCTGGCCGAGGCGATCGAAGCCTTTGCGGGCAGCGCCTTCGTCAGAAAGGCCTTCGGCGAGACGGTGTCCGATCATTATCTGAACGCCGCCCGGGTGGAGCAGCGGGTTTATGACCAAACGGTCACCGATTGGGAAAAGCAGCGGTATTTTGAGCGGATCTAACCGGGGATTGGAGGGAAGCATTCATGCGCTTGAAGGATAAGGTCTGCATCATCACCGGTGCCGGAAGCGGCATGGGGAAGCGGGCCGCGGAGATATTCGCCGCCGAGGGGGCCAAGGTGGCGGTGTTTGAGCTGAAGGAGACCGCGGGGCGCTCCGTCGCGGAAGCGATCACCCGCGCCGGAGGCGAGGCCGCCTTTTTTCCCTGCGACGTTTCCGATGAGGCCAGCGTCCGAACCGCCGTCGAGGAGGCCCGCCGGCGGTTCGGACACCTGGATGTCCTGTACAACAACGCGGGGATCATGCCCGAGGAGGATCACTCGGTGATCGACACCTCCGTCGAGGTGTGGGACCGGGTGATGGCCGTCAACGTGCGTGGGATCTTCCTCACCTGCAAATATGTGATTCCGGCCATGATCGAACAGGGAAAGGGCTCCATCATCAATATCGCTTCCTTCGTCGCCTTCGTCGGCTGCAGCGTGCCCCAGGACGCCTACACGGCCTCCAAGGGAGCCGTCGTTTCCCTGACCAAATCCCTGGCCATCCAGTTTCGGCCCAAGGGCATCCGCTCCAACGCCATCTGTCCGGGGCCGATCGAGACCCCTCTGCTCACCGAGTGGCTCCTCCGGGACGAGGAGGCCCGCAACCTTCGCCTCAGCCGACAGCCCAGCGGCCGCTTCGGACGGCCGGAGGACATCGTCTACTGCGCCGTCTATCTCGCCTCCGACGAGTCCGACTGGACCAACGGTGCCATCATCACCATCGACGGGGGAATCACCAGCAATTATTTTTAAAGGGGCTTTTTTATGCGGAACAGATGACGTGAAAGGGAATTCCACCCGGAGGGATTCCCTTTTTTGCTGTCCTTTTTGATCTTTGCGGGTGTTTTTCCCGATCTCGGGTTTTTTGCCGCTATCCACGTTGTTTAACTTTGACTGACCGGTTGCGACGACACTTTAATCACATCTTTTCCGTTCGTTATCAGTTTCGCCGCCGATTTTTCTTTTTTTGATGGAAGGATGGGATTGGTTTATCCGGATCTCGGGGATTTTGAATGGTTTTTCTCTGCCCGTTTGCAACCCCGACGTCTGGGTATTTCATCTTTATGACGACAGGGTCGGTATTCCTTCCAACGCGGCACAACCAGCCAGGGACTTCATTTCCTTGTTTTCCTTTGATTGTCACGGGATTCCTGATGTGTCACAATCCTTGTTAAGAACCCCGTCTTGAGGTGATCGGATGAAGAAAGGTTGGATCCTGCCCCTCTCCGTTGTCCTGATCTTTGCACTTCTCGGATGTTCTCAGGTAGAACCGATGACGCCGCAGATGCTTCCAAAACAATCGATCGAAATCGGGAATCGACCCGAGCCCCGGAAGAAAAAAGAAATTCACCCGAGCGAGCCGTTGATTCGTCCCGGACAGATCACGAAGATCAACGGGTTCGGCACCTTTGAGCTCCTGTACATCGCTCATCCCTTTGAGGAGGTCCATCTGTCTTCCCTGAAAATCAATCTGGATAGGATCAAAATCTTCAAAGTGACTGACATCACCCTTCCGTTTCGGGAAGATCTGAAGGCGTTTGGTTGGAAGGGGAATAAAACCGCATATATTGTTCAAATCGAGTATTCCATTGAAAATTCGGGGGATGACACCCTCCGGCTGGAACCGGCTCCTTTTCAGTCCCTCGTCCTGTCCGGCGGCGGACAGGCAACCGGGCGGCAATTCCGAAGTTATGCCGATCACAGGTTGGAGGGGAAAGGGAAGAAAAACTATCAGGTCATCCGGTTTGTTTTGGATCGAAAACCCGGGAACGTCCGATCCGTTCGGCTGACAACCGGAAAAGTTTATAACCTGGATGCTGCTCGCTGGCACGGCGAATCCAAAAGGATTGAGATTTCCATGAAATGATGATGGGAAGTTGATATTCTCCGGGCGTCGCCGCGGTTTGATTCCCTGCAATGGGGGCCGGCGAAACCTGAATAAGGCGACGGAATACAAGTTTCAGGGAAGCGGTTTTTGTGAGGTGATTTTTTTGCGCGTGGTGATCGTTTCCGACACGCACATTCCCAAGCGGGCGAAGCGCTTGCCTTCGGCGTTGATCCGGGGGCTCGAGCGGGCGGACGCCATCCTGCACGCCGGCGACTGGGTGGATGAGTCGGTCATCGAGGAATTGGAAGCATATGCGCCGGTGTACGGGGTGGCCGGAAATTGCGATCCCCCGGAGATTCGCCGGCGATTGGGGGAGAAGCGCATCGCCCGGCTCGGGGGTTATCGGATCGGATTGGTGCACGGGGAAGGGAGGAAGGGCACCACTCTCGAGAGGGCCATGGCGGCCTTCGTAGGGTATACCGATTCAGTTGGTGGTACTTTTTCCAGGAGTAAATGAGCGATTCGCAGACCATCTGATCCGTGGGGAGCAGGGGGTTGAAGCACTTCTTCTTCATTAGTTCATCCTTGGCGAGAACGGCGAGGGTTCTTTCTAAGCCCTGGAGAGCAGGTCCTGGAAGGTCCACAAGATGTATTCACCGACCCGTTCTCACATGTCATTCCGATTCATTGAAGAATGTCCGGGAAGTTTTCATCCAGTTCGACAACCTTTTTTCCGATCAGATAGCGTTTTCCGCCGGGATATGTTTCGTAACGAAGCACGTACACAACCGGCTGGTACTTGTCGGATGTCAAGTGAATGTATTGGACGTGGGCAGGTTTGAGCTTTTCCGGCAATTTCGCCGGGGGTTGTTCCGACATCACCCGGACCAGACGGCCGATTTTTCCTTCGTCCCGGATCGTGGCGAGTTTCTTTTCCTCCGGGGTGTACTCAAGCAGGATCATCTTTGTCGGGGCAAATTCCTCCAGGCTGATCTCGCCGATGCTTTTTTCCGTGTACACCGAACATCGGTTGGTATGGCCGTTGCGAATGGCCAGCCATCGGTCTTGAGGCAATCCTTTGATGGTCTGAATGGCGTCCCCTGAATCCGTTTCGGCGACCGCTTTCCCGGTCGCCTCTTCTTTTACTTCCAATTGGGGGTGCAGGTTGTACTCGGCGCGGTTGTAAAGAAACGTCCGCCCGTCAAGGGGAACCTCCGGCAACGGAGAGCAGCCGGCGATCCACAGCAGTGAAGCGAGTAACAGAACTGGGATGTATCTTTTGGGCATCATTATTCTCTCCCAAGTGATGTGCTCTTCTTATTTCTATAATAAATGCCAGCTGTTTACAAGACAATAATTTCCATGATACGATTCAAAAGTACAAAAATTCTCCCCTTTAGGAGGCTGAGAGATTCGTGGGAAAATGGCTAAAAGTTTTGGTTTTAGCGGCAATGGTTTTGTCCATGAGCGCGATGGGAATCACACGGGCCCATGCGGATGCAAAAACCGCGATCAATGGAACTTTGACAACGACAATTGAATTTGATGAGGAAAATGTCCAGGGAGCCAAGGAGTGGATTGATGAAACCCTCGCGCTGGCCAAAAAAGATTTGGAGACCGAGATGGAAAAGGCCAAAGGAAAAGAGAAGCAAAGGTTGAAAAAGGCCTTGAAAAAGCTGGACAAAATGAGCGCGGATAAGTGGTTCGAGGAGCGGACCGATGGTTCGGCAAAGCTGCAGATTCCGCTCACCGACCTGCAGATCGAAATCGGCGGGCGGAAAGCCACCACAAGGCACAACGGGAAATTTACCATTCCCCAAGTGCCGTTGGGCGAGCAAAAGCTGCGCATCAGCAAAGACGGTAAAACAGTTCGCGAGATGGATGTGGTGGTGAAGCGCGGCCACCCCCGCATGGATATCGATCTGCAGATCTATGATCAGGAATTCCAATCCAATATCGATCGGATGCATCAAGCCATGCATTCGGGGAAAGAGGACGTTCATACGCAAGAGATTACCACCTACCCCAAATTGGAAAAAGGCACGGCTGTCGGCACGGGGGCAGGTAAGATGCATATCCTGTCCGACGAAGAGAAAAACGTCGTCAGCTGCAACAAGGCCAGCTCCCACGAATCTCCCGAAGGCAAGAAACCTTTTGATCCCAACGCCGAGGAGGAGTGGACCTCGGATACCGGGCGTTTTCCCGCCAACGGTTCGGATTGTTCCAGGTCCATCGCGCTGGGAATGTTGTACAACATGAACTCCTGGCTTTTCAACAGGTACAGGATGAGTGAATATTGCGTGATTGAATCGATCAACCACGTAATGACCGAGGAAAAGGATAAAAGCTATGCCGCCTATTGCAATTGGGAAAAAAAGGCGGATGGCCGCTGGAACTGCTCCTGGTTTAACGGAGTGGGACACACCGAAGAGTTGCACACCCATTGATTAAAACCGTCACCCAAGGTTTCGTTATGGGGGACGAAAGGGGGATGCACCCCAGTTTGGTACCATGATGGGTGATGGGCCGGTTTTTTTGCCGATAAGGAGCGTGATGCATGATACGAAAAGGCCTTGGTTCCAGGATCGCTCATGTGTGTCGCTTGATCTTGCTGATCACGGTGTGTGTGTCCGTCAGTGCCTGCACGGCAGGCGGAGACGCCGCCGAGGAGCATACCGGGTTGTCCCTGCGGGTGGAATCGACTCCCCATCCGGCGAAAACCCATCAAAAGGCTGAACTGGTTGTCTACGTCACCGCGAAGGATCGCCCTGTCGATGAAGCAAAGGTGGAAATCGGCATTCAACATGAAGAAGGGGATCATACAGAGCGGGTCGAGGCCAAATCCGTGGCCAAGGGCAAGTATCTGGTGAAGAAGACGTTTCACCAGCCCGGCGTCTACCATTTGACCATTTATGCCGAAAAACCCGGTCTGTCCGCGATTGCCACGAAAAACCTGATCGTCGAGTAGTCGGAAGCCCTCCGGGCCCACTGTCGGGTTCGGAGTGCATTTGTTAAAATGAATCCAGATTCCTTTTTCCGATTGGATCGAATGAAAGTTCATGATCGACACTTCGCTGGCAAGGAGGGAGAGGATGCCAAAGGGCCTTTACCACAAATTGTTCGGCACTTATTGGAACCCGTATCTGGCTGTCGGCCTGGCGGGGGTGTTGAGCGCCCTCTATTTCGGCGCCACCGGCACCGTCTGGGCGGTGACCGGCGAGTTTACGCGCTTCGGCGGCCACCTGCTGGAGGGGATGGGGGTGGACATTTCCCGCTGGGCCTATTTTGAGATGGTGAAGATGGAGGGAATTCCCTGGATGCGCACCGACGGCTGGATCGTTTTCGGCATGTTGTTCGGTGCGCTGATCACCGTCTTGTTGGGCAATCATTTCAAGCTTCGCGTTCCGCAGTTGAAGCGCCGCCTCGTGCAGGGGTTCATCGGCGGAGCGATCGCGGGGTTCGGAGCGAGGATGGCGCTGGGCTGCAACCTGGCGGCCTTTTTCACCGGTGTACCGCAGTTTTCCTTCCATTCGTGGATCTTCATGGTGTTTACGGCGGCGGGGACCTACCTCGGCGTCAAAGTGGTGCAGACCTCCTGGTGGAGGGGAAAGCCCAATCTGAAGCGCGTTTCGGCGGGAAAAAGCGCCCTGCCAGGGAAGAAGGCGTCGCGGAGGACATGGCAGCCCGTGCTGGGGTTGCTGGTGTTGATCGTCTTCGCCGCCATTGTCGTCCACTACCTCCTTGCGGGGAAACCGCTGCTGGCCGTGGCCGCCCTGTTCGGAGCCGGCTTCGGGATCCTGATCGAGCGGGGGCAGATCTGCTTCACCTCCGCCTTTCGGGACCTCTGGGTCAGCGGGCGCGCCGTGATGACCAAGGCCCTGGCCGTGGGGATGATGCTGTCGGTGGTGCTGACCTTTTGGCTCATCCAGTCCGGGATGGCGCCGATCATCAAAGTGGCCGCCCCCAGCACGGCGCTGGGCGGGCTTCTGTTCGGACTGGGCATCGTTCTCGCCGGCGGCTGCGAAACGGGCTGGATGTACCGCGCCATGGAGGGACAGGTGCTCTTCTGGGTGGTGGGAGCGGGCAACATCGCAGGGGCGACGTTTTTGGCCTACGCCTGGGACCACCTGGGCCTGTACGACGCGTTGACGAAGGGATTTGCGCCGATCAACCTGCTTGAGGAGTGGGGCTCCTGGGGGGCGCTGTTCGGAACCTTGGCGATGTTGCTCTGTTGGTTCCTCCTCGCCTCCTGGTGGGAGAAGTTTTATCGGTTCGGCCGGGGACTCCAGGTGGAAAAACCCCGCCTGGTTCCGGGCAAGGCGGCCGGAAAACATCAATAAGGGAGGTGCGGGAAGATGAGCGATCGCAAAGAGGATTTGGTGGATTTTCTCCTGGATATCCGCGGGGAGCCGTGACCCTATCCGGTAATTCACGCGCTGGATGCGCTAAATCAGATGAAACCCGGAGAAGTGTTGTTGGTGATCGCCGACTGCCCGCAGTCCTTCCGCAGCGTGCCCGAAGAGGTGGTTAAACACGGGTACGAGCTGTTGGGTGAACCGGAACAACAGGGGCAGGATCTCCATTTCTACATCCGGGTGCCCGGCGGGCAACCGGGGAGCGGATAAAAACGAGGCACCCTCGGTGACCCAAGGGTGACCTTGAGAAAAAGGTGGGACATGCATGGCTCGACCCGTCGTCATGTCTTTTAGCGGAGGCAAGGACTGCACCTATGCCCTTCATGTCCTGAACCAAGATCCCGACTGGCAGGTGGTCCGCCTGCTCACCACGGCCACCCGGGATTACCGGCGGACATCCATGCACGGCGTTCGGATCGAACTGTTGCGGCGGCAGGCGGCGTCCCTCGGCTTGCCCCTCGACATCGTCTGGCTGGAGGCGGGCGGGGACGGCCGGGATTACGAGAACCGCATGGCGGAAATGCTTGCCGGGTACAAAAAGCAGGGAATTGAACAGGTCGCCTTCGGGGATCTCTACCTGGAGGACATCCGGGAGTATCGGGAGCGGTTGAACGCCTCCGTCGGCCTCGGATCCATCTTTCCCCTCTGGGGCGTCCCCGCCCGGGAGCTGGCGGAGCGATTGATCGACGACGGGTTTCGCGCGGTCGTCGTCTGCGTCGACACCGAGCAGCTGGACGGTTCCTTCTGCGGCAGGGAATACGATGCCTCCCTGTTGAGGGACCTCCCCGGCACCGTGGATTGGTGCGCCGAGAAGGGGGAATTTCACACCTTTTGTTACGACGGCCCCGTCTTCCGGGAGGCCGTCCCCTTCATCGAGGGCGAAAAGGTGCTGCGAGACGGTCGGTTTTATTACCTCGACCTTTTGCCTGCCGAGGGCTCGTGACGTAAATGATGCTTACGAAAAAGGGCCCTTTCAGGGCCTCATCGCGGTTGTCGCCGGCGGAAGCGGTCGGCGACCAGGCCGAGGACGACCAGTGCGCCGATTCCCATCAGGATGACAAAGCCGTAATCCGTCAAAATTTCGCTGATGATCGGTCCCGGGTCCATCGCGATCCTTCCTCAATGGGCCGGGTGATGGGCGGTGGTTTCCTCCGCCTCATCGATGGTCCCGTGCTGGTCGGAATGATTCGTCCGCGCTCCCAACAGGTGGAGCATGGGACAAAAGCGGGTGATTCCCTCGGCCACCTTCATTCCCGAGAGCATCGCCACCAAGATCGGAAATCCCCGGTTAGGATGGCGAGCCATCCGGGCGGTGCTCCAGGCGAGACCGACCAGACCGATGGTGATGCGCATGATGGCATCCCACGTGCCGACGTTTTTACGCATGAAAACCCCTCCTTTGCGAGCATCAAAGATTTCTTCCGATCCGGATTCCGGCCGATTGTCGGTGAGCGGAAATCGCTTTTCGGAATGGGAACATCTTTTTTCTCAGGTTAGTATCTGTTTGATCCGTGCCATTATGCAACGCAGGCTCGATGGCACACCCAACCGTCCAGGGAGGAGGAGACGCGCAAATGATGCTGCAGAATTCCGGCGTTTTGTCCCGGATCATCGACGTCGCCTCGGGAAGGGCTGACCCCGATCTCCTGTTGACCGGGGGACGGGTGCTCAACGTGTATACCGGCCGGCTGGAGGAGGTGGATGTGGCGATCGCCGCGGGCCGGATCGCCTACGTGGGTTCCCTGGAGGAGGCGAAAATCGGGCCGGGCGATCGCACCCGCATCGTCGATGTGACGGATCGGGTGTTGGTCCCGGGGTACATCGAGCCCCACGCCCATCCTTTTCAACTGTATCATCCGGTCACGTTGACGGAAAAGGTGCTGCCCCTCGGAACGACGGTGCTGATCTGCGATAATCTGTTTCTGTTCAGCCGAATGGCGACGGAGGAATTCCTTTCCCTGGCGGACGATCTCGCCCGTTTGCCGGTCCATCTGTTTTGGTGGGCCCGGTTCGATTCCCAGGCCACGTTGCCCAATGAAGACGAATTGTTCTCCCATGAACGGGTGCGGGATCTGCTATCCCACCCGCGGGTGTTGCAGGGCGGGGAGCTGACCGCCTGGCCCTCCCTGCTGGCGGGGGATGAGCGGATGGTGCGCTGGATCGAAGAGCTTCGCGGGTTGGGAAAGCGGGTGGAAGGACACGCTCCGGGATCTTCGTACAAGACCCTGGCCCGGCTGGCGGCGGCGGGGGTGACGGGAGACCACGAGCCGATTACTCCGGAAGAGGTGTGGGATCGCCTGCGGCTCGGCTACATGACCACCCTTCGCCACAGTTCTCTCCGCCCCGACCTGCCGATCCTTCTGGAAGGTCTGTTGAAAAAGGATAACGTCCCCTGGCACCGGCTGATGATGACGACCGACGGTCCGACGCCGGCCTACCTGCGCCACGGCTTCGTTGATTACCTGATCAAGACGGCCCTGGAAGCGGGATGCGACCCGGTGGAGGCGTACCGGATGGTGACCATCAACCCCGCCGTCTATTACCGGCTGGATGAGCATCTGGGAGGGATCGCCCCGGGACGGGTGGCCGACATCAACGTGCTCTCCGGCCTGGACCAGCCGACGCCGGTGCAGGTGATCGCCGGCGGTCGGATCGTCGCCGAAGAGGGCAAGCTGCTCATCCCCCTGCCCCGGATGGACTGGAGCCGGTACGGAGAGCTCGTCACCTCCTTCTCCTGGCGGGCCGATGCGGATCACTTTGCCCTCTCCCTCCCATCCGGCGGGTCTTACCCGGTGATTCAACTGCTCAACCCGGTGATCACGCGGGTCACCGAGGAGTCCCTGCCCGTCCGAGGGGGGCGGGTTCAGCTTTCGCCGGAGGATGATCGCCTGTTGGCCCATCTGGTCGACCGGGACGGCGCCTGGATCACCCGGGGCGTCCTGCGGGGCTTCGGCAGGGGAATCGACGGTCTGGCCTCCACCTACAACGGTTCCGGAGATCTGCTGGTGTTGGGGCAAAGGCCCGACGCCATGGCCCAGGCCGCCAACCGGGCGCTGGAACAGGGGGGAGGGATCGTCTGGATCCAGGGAGACGAGGAGCGCTTCAACCTTCCCCTGCCGATCGGCGGTGGAATGAGCGAGCGGCCGGTGGACGAGCTGATATTCCTGACGGAACAGCTGACCCGGGAGCTGAAGGCCTTCGGCCACCCCTTCTACGATCCGATTTATACGTTCTTGTTCCTCTCCTCCACCCATTTGCCGCAGGTCCGTCTGACCGCCCGCGGCTTGCTGAGAATCAAGGACGGGCGGGTGCTGGTCCCGGCGGAGCGGTTGAAATAAAGGCGGATGACTGCGGGCAGAGACTACGAAAAACGCATACCCGGAGCGGGAAGGCGGTTTGGAGAGGGGGCGCTCGGCGAAGGAATCGCCTCTTCCCGGCGCTTTGTCCAAACTTGAGAGGCCGATCACATCGGCCTTTTTTCTTTTTGGGGATTTTTTGTGAAGGCTTTGATGAAATCGCGTGACAGCTCTTTTGAGAAACGGTGACACCGATTGACACGGGTGAAGCCGGCCTTCAACATATAGGGTAGGGGGTATGCTATTCCTGTTGAGGGAGTGAATGCGCATGGACAAAAATGTGGGGCGTGTCGATCGCTGGATTCGGGTCATCATCGGCCTGGCTCTCCTGTCCCTGCCGGTGTTTGCGGAAGGGAACCTCAAGTGGCTGGGTCTGCTCGGCCTGGTTCCGCTGTTGACGGCGGCGGTGAGCCGGTGTCCCCTGTATTCCTTGTGCGGAATTCGAACGTGTTCCTCGGAAAAAGCGAAGTGAGCGCTCGAACAGGTGCTCAGGGGCATGAAGATTTGTCAAAAGGGGTGGAGGGGAACCGATGCGAAAGATCGTCATTGTCGGCGGCGTGGCGGGAGGCGCGACGGCCGCGGCCCGCCTGCGCCGGTTGAGCGAACGGTATCGGATCGTCCTGTTTGAAAGAGGGGAGCACATTTCCTTTGCGAACTGCGGCCTGCCCTATTACGTCGGCGGCGTCATCCGGGACCGGGATCGGCTCTTGCTTCAAACCGCTTCAGGGATGTCGAAGCGTTTCCGGATCGACCTTCGCATGTTGACCGAAGTGACGGCCATCCACCGGGAGCGGAAAACGGTGTCTGCGAGAGATCTCCGCACGGGAGAGGAATACGAAGAATCCTACGACACGTTGATCTTGTCCCCCGGCGCCAGGCCGATCCTGCCGCCGATCGAGGGAATGGATCAGGCGAAGGCCGCGTTTGCCCTTCGCACCATTCCCGACGCGGACCGGATCAAAGCCTATGTCGAGAGGGAAAAACCGACAAGTGCCGCAATCATCGGCGGCGGGTTTGTGGGTCTCGAGATGGCGGAGAATCTGGTCGAGCGCGGCGTGAAGGCGTCGCTGGTGGAGATGGCGGATCAGGTGCTGCCGCCATTGGACCGCGAGATGGCCGCCATGGTTCACGCTTATTTGAAGGAGTGCGGCATCCGCCTGCACCTGGAGGACGGGCTGAAGGCCCTGGAAAAGGGGGGACGACGCCTTGTCCTCCACAGCGGAGAAACCCTGGAAGCCGACATGATCATCCTGGCGGTCGGGGTGCAACCGGAAAACGAGCTGGCCCGGAAGGCCGGCCTCGAGCTGGGAGTCCGCGGCGCCATCCGGGTGAATCCGCGCCTGCAGACTTCCGATCCCGACATCTATGCCATCGGGGATGCCGTCGAAGTGAAAGACTATGTTCACGGATTTCCGACCCATGTCCCCCTCGCCTGGCCGGCCAACAGGCAGGGACGGCTGGTGGCCGATATCATACACGGCTTTGACGTGTATTACGCGGGAACCCTCGGCACCGCCATCGTGAAGCTTTTCGGGCTGACCGTCGCGGCGACGGGCAACAACGAAAAAACCCTGAAGCGGCTCGGGATCCCCCATGAAGCGGTCCACGTCTTTCCATCCAGCCACGCGGCCTATTATCCCAACGCGTCACCGCTGGCGCTGAAACTGATCTTTGACCGGGAGACGGGCAGGATCTTCGGCGCCCAGGCCGTCGGAGAAGAGGGGGTCGACAAACGAATCGACGTGATCGCAACGGCGATCAAGGGGGGACTCACGGTCCGGGACCTGCCGGACCTGGAACTGGCCTATGCCCCTCCCTTTTCCTCTGCGAAGGATCCCGTCAATATCGCCGGTTATGCGGCGACAAACATCCTCGATCGGCTGGTGGAGGTCCTTCAGTGGAACGAGCTGGATGACCACCTCGCTTCCGGAGGCATCCTTCTCGATGTGCGCACGCCGCGGGAGGTGGAAGGCGGGGGGATCGACGGGGCCGTTCACCTCCCCCTGGATGAACTGCGCGATCGGTTGGGGGAGCTTCCGAAGGACAAAACGATTGGTGTGATGTGCGCGGTGGGCTTGCGCGGATATTTGGCGTCCCGGATCCTCATGGAAAACGGTTTTCGGGTGAAAAACCTGGACGGGGGGTATCGACTGTATTCGTACGCCAAGGGCGGGAAACTTTGAGGCTATGCGGCGGAAGAAGCGCGGCAGGTCAAGGGCCGCGTCTTTTTTTATTTGTCCGTTTTTCTTCCCGTTTCCGTCAATGGATTGCCACGGACTTCAAAAATGACGGGAACCTTACGAGGTACAATGGAATTGGGAGGAATTAGGGCATCAGGGGGGAGGGAAAGGAATTCATGGGCAAGCGGATCGTCGTTCTCGGCGGAGGCGCGGCCGGCACCATGGTCGCCAACCGGCTTGCGCGGCGGCTGACGGATTCGATCCGGTCCGGGGAGTTGGAAATTCTGTTGATCACCCGTTCCGAGCAGCATCTGTACCAGCCGGGTTTTTTGTCCGTCGTGTTTAACGAAAAATTTCCGGAACAGATTGTCCGGGAGGAAAAGAGCCTGGTCCATCGGGGAGTGACGCTGGTTTTCGACGAGATCAAGAGAATCCGGCCGGACCGACGCTGCGTGCAATCCCGGACGACGGAGTATCCATACGATTACCTGGTCATCGCCACGGGGTCCCGCCCGGATTTCGACGGTGTCCCCGGGCTGAAGGAGAGCGCCCGCCATTTTTATAGCCTGGAAGGTGCCCTGCGGCTGAGGGATGCGCTGGCTTCCGTGAAAAAGGGACGGATTCTCATCGCGGTGGATCAGCCCCACAAGGGGCCGGGAGCTCCCCTGGAATTCGCCTTGATGCTGGACGATTATCTCAGGAGGCGGGGAATCCGGGAAGGGATCCGGCTGAAATACGCCTATTCTGACGGCCGGCTCCACCGGATGCAACCGGTGGCCGATTGGGCCCTGTCCCAATTTGAGCAGCGCGGCATCGTCCATCAGCCCTTCTTCCGGCTGGAAAAGGTGGATCCGCTTCGGAAAAGGGTGTTCACCGCGGATGGAGAGGAGCATCCCTTCGATGTGCTGGTCGCCGTTCCCGCCCATCGGGGAGCGCCCGTCGTCGCGGATTCCGGGCTCGGCGACGAAAGGGGGTTTGTCCCCACCGACCGCCTCACGTTGAAGATGGAAGGCGACGACCGGGTTTACGTCCTCGGGGATGCGACCAATCTTCCGCTCCCGAAAGGCGGCTCGGCTTATTATCAGAGCGAGGTCCTGGTGCAAAACTTGGTCAGCCGGCTGAAGGGATTGCCGGAGACTTCCGTCTATGACGGAAAAGGGGCCTTCTTTTTGGGAAACAGCTTCCGGGATGCCGGTTTCATCGCCTTTGATTACAGCCGCTTTCCGAAATCCGTTTCCAGCTCCGAAGTTTTGCGGTGGTTCAAGGGCATGCAGGGGCCGGCGTACTGGCTGAATGTCCGCGCAATCCTGTGAGGGGGCGGAGAAATGGGAGACATCACTTGGAAAAGGGACCGGGCAGGGGACTGGGAAGAGGATGCCCTCCGGTCGATGACCCTGGAGATGGTCGGCCGGTTGGCCGAGAGGGGGGCTGTCGCCCTGGAGCTGCTCGATGACATCCTGCAGCCCGAAACCCTGACCCTTCTGCGCCGGCTGCCCGAAGCGAGCGACAGCCTGCACCGGGTCTTGGACCTTGTGCAACGGCTGGAGGAAAGCGGGGCGCTGAGCGCCCTGGCCGAACTGGCGGAGCTTTTGGCCCGGCTGAGGAGCACCTGGACCGGTCCGATGGCGGCGGCTGCGGCGGAGAAGGCGGGGAAGGCGGTGGAAGCGGCAGACGACCTGGTGCAGAAGGGATTTCCGGAGCTGGCGCACGGAATCCTGACGGCCGTCGAGTCGGCGCGCGAGGAACTGCGGGGAGCCGGCGATTCCCCTTCTCTTTTCCGGCTCCTTCGTTCGATGTCGGATCCGGAGGTTCGGGAAGGGATCCGTTTCATGCTCTCCTTTGCCAAGGCCCTGTCCAAGGGGCTGAAGGACGGGCAATCCTGACGAGGTGCGGATATTTTTTCGCCCGCCGCTTGCAGGCGGTTTTTTTGTGCGCTTTTTCGAACCCGGCGCAGTATTGAGCCCCGGAAAACTCCCGTATAAAATAGAATTGTAGAGTAGTACCGCCGGAGGCTTCACTTTGTAATCGGAATTTACAAAATATTCAATTCCGGAAGGAGCGTGTTTCTTTTGATCACCCCTTTGACCCCGCTGGATTGGAAGCGCAGAGCCGTGAAGTATTATCCGGAAAAGGTGGCCGTGATCGACGGAGAGAAGCGATTGACCTACAAGCAGTTTGACGAGCGGGTGAACCGCCTCTCCAACGCTCTCCTTTCGGCCGGGATCGGCAAGGGAGACCACGTGGCCCTGATCATGACCAACACCCATCAGATGTTGGAACGGCATCGGACAGATCGGCGCGGTGGCCGTTCCGGTGAACTATCGGCTGTCCGCCGATGACATCGCCTACATCCTCAACCACAGCGACAGCAAGGCCCTGATCGTCGATGCGGAATATGTCGTCCCGGTCGAGGCGATCCGGGATCGGATTCCCCAAATCGGGCTGATCGTGGTGGCCAATTCCGGGGACGGTTTTGAGACCTCCCTTTCCTTCACGGAATATGAAGCGTTCCTGAGCGGAGCGGGGGATGAAGCACCGCCGGCGGTGGAACTGGACGAAAACGACACCCTGACGATCAACTACACCAGCGGCACCACCTCCCGCCCCAAGGGCGTCATGTTGACCCATCGGAACAACTGGGTGAATGCGGCGGATTTCCTGTACCATCTCCGGGTGGAGCACGATGACGTCTATCTGCACACCCTGCCCATGTTTCACGCCAACGGCTGGGGAGGAATCTGGGCGATCACCGCTGCGGGGGCGACGCACGTCTGTCTGCGGAAGGTGGATCCGGAGCGGATTCTGAAGATCTTCGATGAGGAGGGGATCACCCTTCTTTGCGGCGCCCCGACGGTGGTGAACATGCTGGTCAACGCCAAGGGGATCGATCGGGTGAACACCTCCTTCAAAAGGAGGATGGCGACGGCCGGCTCTCCGCCGCCGGCGGCGCTGATCGAGAGGGCCCAGAAATTGCTGGGGCTGGAAATGATGCACGTGTACGGGCTGACGGAGGTGTCGCCCTTTATCCTGTACTGCGAGTGGACCCGGGAGAAGGAGAAGCTTTCCCCCGAAGAGCAGGCCAAGATCAAGGCGCGCCAGGGGATCGAGCTGGCCTTCAACGGCGAGACGAAGGTGGTGCGGCTGGAGGACGAGGAGAAGGAGGTGGAGTGGAACGGAAAGGAGATCGGTGAAATCGTCACCCGCGGCAATGTGGTGATGAAGGGATATTACAAGCAGCCGGAGGAGACGGCCAAGGCGATCCGGAACGGCTGGTTCCACACGGGGGATCTGGCGGTGGTCCACCCCGACGGGTATATCGAAATCCTGGACCGCCTGAAGGATATGATCATCTCCGGCGGGGAAAACATCTCCTCCACCGAGGTGGAAGGGGTGATCTACCAACATCCCTCCGTCCTGGAGGCGGCGGTGATCGGCGTGCCGGACGACAAGTGGGGGGAGGTGCCGAAGGCCCTGGTGGTGTTGAAGGAGGGAGCCTCCCTCACCGAAGAGGAATTGATCCGGTTCTGCCGCGACCGCATGGCCCATTTCAAGGCGCCCAAATCGGTGGAGTTCGTCGACTCCCTCCCCCGCACCGCCACCGGAAAGCTGCAGAAGTTCAAGCTCCGGGAGAAGTATTGGCAGGGACGGGAGCGAAGGGTCAACTGAAGCTGGGGACGTCCTCCCGAAGGAGGGCGCGAGACCGCTGACAAACCGAAGCCCGGAAAGCGAAGCAACGATTTGGATTCGTCGTGCGGCTCGCCTCTGCGGAGCTGACGCGAAAAATCGCCTCGCCTGTCACTTGCTTGATAGCCTGGCGCTCTCTCTTGGGAGAGCGCTGAGGCTGTTGACAAAGAAGGGTCAACAGCCTTTTTTGTTGAATTCGGAATAAAACAATTCCGAAGGAAGGTTTTTATATGTTCAGGACGAACCCA